>VGOX01000270.1 GCA_016875755.1 Chloroflexota bacterium | reverse complement strand
TGTTTCCGGCTTCCTCCAGACCTTGCCTCACGACAACGCCCTTGCCTTCCACTAATGGTTGGTGCAATCAACCTCCATAAGGGTCTTTCACCCTCTAGCCAACGCCCATGCTGGGCGCACATCCAAAAAGAGCCCCGTCTTTCGACGAGGCTCTTTTGGTCTGGTTCAGTTTAGAGAACCACTACGTCCGCGGCCTGCAAACCCTTGGGGCCTTTTTCGATGGTGAATTCCACCTTTTGGCCTTCCTGCAGGTTCTTGAAGCCGTCACCACGAATGGCGGAGAAGTGGACGAAGACATCCGGGCCGCCTTCGCGTTCGATGAAACCAAAACCCTTGGTCCCATTGAACCATTTAACCGTACCGATGACACGATCAGACATGTTTGCCTCCTAAGCAAAGAAAAAATATAAGGTGACGCAGTATGTCTTTCATCGGGCGGTGAAAATAAAACGGCTCAAGGACTATGCTTTGAGCCGTCGCCTTTGTACTTCCACAACGAAAACCTACTAGCATCCTACGCGCCAACTTTATCATGAATTTCTCATCTTGGCAATTATTTAACAGGTTCAAGCAGTATGACGGGAATATGCCGATGTGAAGCTCTTTGTTTGTATTTTTCGTAACCCTGATAATGGGAAACCGCCATGCGCCAGTAGGTTTCGCGCTCCCCGCCCTCGGTTTCGCGGGCGGTGTATTTGCGTGAAACGCCATTCAATTGAACATCGCAAGAGGGGTTCTTTTTGAGGTTGTAATACCAGGCTGGGTTGTTGGCGCGCCCAAAATTGGAGGCGATCAGGGCAATTCGTTCACCGTCCATGATGCCGATCAGAATAATGGTGTAGGAGTTGCCTGTCTTTGCACCGATGGTAGAGAGTTGAATGATATTCCAGCCAAGGATCTCGGAAAGGGTGTGTTTATTTTTGGTCAGTTTGAGGAAAAAACCGTCGATCAAATGGGTGCGGGGGGCAAAAAAAGCAGTAACCTGTTTGATCATGATAAAACGATGAAGCAAACGCTGGAAGGCATTGGGGGTTTTATGCATCGGTTTGATATTTTCCATTCGGGGCGAATTGTTCGAGCAGCAGAAAAACCACCAGCCAGAAACTTAGCGCAAGCTGCAAACCAACCGATAGGGCATGGCGTTCCGCGGCCATGGCATCTCCATGCCATGTGATGAATAAGTGCGGGAGGATCGGTAAACAAAGAAGCAGGTAGATACCCCATAAACGATGCGATCTCCATGCCTGTTTCCAAACCACGATGAATGCGCCCAAGGTCAGGATAAGCCACAGTGCCAGTGTGAATTTTGCGGGGTATAAGAACGGCTCGATAAAATACGGAATCAGCGGGTCATATTTTTTTGCAAAAAAACCGCCCATTTTGTCGAATCGGATCAGGCTTTCAAATTGGACGATGACTTCACCCACGCTTCGCACGGGATCGGACAGCAGCCACGTCATATAGCAGGATTTTCCATCTGCAGCAAGCCATTGACGATAGCCTTCAAGGGCAGGGTCATTGTAGAAGGCGCGGTCTTGTCCATTGGCATATTCATCCGCGAGGGAGAGAAGTTCGGGGGTCACAGGCATGCCACAAGACTGGAAATATTCCAACGCCTGCGATCTTACAAGAATACGCTTCCCTACTACGTTGTTTAGCGGGAAAACCCAACGGGACCCAAAATTGGATGTGTAATTATTGAGAAGGAAGATGAGTAGGAAAGGAATTGCAACCCACAACACCCGCGGTGCAGACCAACGCAACAGCACCGAAACGATCAACAAACCAGCGAGCATCAACAGGAGATAGGCGTTCGTGTCACGGGTGAAGGCGAGGAAAAATCCCGTAAGAATAATGGCGATGACTTTATACGCTCTCCATTCGTGGGTGAGCCAAATTCCCAGGGCGAGAAAAAGGACGAACCAGGAAATGGAAAGGGATTCGGTCATCATGACGTAGTCCCAGGCAGCGAGGGAGCGCACCAGACTCAAAGCAAGGAGAATACCGAAGGATAACAGTTTCAACCACAAAGGCCGCAGCGAAGCGGATGTGATGTATGCCAGAAATATCCAGGCGAGGATGGAAAATCCAAGTTGGATGGCAGCGGCTTGGTTGATATCCTGTTTGACAAGTTTTAGCAAAAGCGGAAAGACGAAGGATCGGCCATCTGTCCAAAACCCGATCTCGGATATGGGGACTCTTGAAACGCGCAGGTAGGATGGGGTATCTGCCAGTTCGCGCGGGTTGGCAAGGGCAGGCAGGTTAAGGGAGATCCGTGCAACCGCGTATGCTAAAAAAATGAAGATGAAAAGGAGAGACAGTTTGCGCGGGGTCACGTTATTTCTCCAACCAAATGGTAACAGGACCATTGTTGTGAATTTCCACCAGCATGTGTGCGCCGAATTTTCCCGTTTGGGTGGGCACGCCATGAGCGCGCAGGAGTTCGGCGAAGCGCGCCACCAACGGCTCGGCAACTTCGGGCAGGGCGGCGTCAATGAAGGAGGGGCGGCGTCCCTTGCGGGTGTCGGCATAGAGCGTGAATTGGGAAACGACGATGACTTCGCCCTTGACATCCAACACGGATAGATTCGTCTTGCCCTGTTCATCTTCGAAGATGCGCAGATTCGCCGCTTTCTCCGCGAGGAATTTGGCTTGTTCTTCCCCATCGCCATGACCTACGCCCAATAAAATCAACAGACCGTTTCCGATACTGGAAATGGTCAGTTCGTCTACGGTGACACTGGCTTGGGAAACTCGTTGGATTAATGCTCGCATGAGATTTAGAAAAATGGCGCGGAAACCGCGCCCCTGCTTAAGGCAGCTGCATCGCCTCGCGGACTTCCACCATTGTCTGTTGAGCAATGGCACGCGCGCGTTTTCCACCATCGGCAAGAACATCTTTCACATAGCTTTCCTGCGAGGCAAGTTCGGCGCGTTTGGCACGGAAGGGTTCGAGATGTTTATTGAGATTGGCAGCAAAGCGCAGTTTGCAATCGACACAGCCGATGCCTGCACGGCGGCACTCAGTGTTGATCATGTCCACTTCTTCCTGTGGAGACATGATTTTGTGCATGGTGAAGACATTGCACACATCTGGGTTGCCAGGGTCGGTCTTGCGCTGGCGGGCAGGGTCGGTGACCATTTCACGCACGCGCTTGGTGGTCTCTTCAGGCGTGGAGGCAAGTTCGATATGATTATTCAAACTCTTGCTCATCTTGTCCTTGCCGTCGATACCGACGACTTTGAGAATTTCGGTGTGTTTGACCTGCGGCTCGACGAGCACTTTCGTGCCGTAACGATAATTGAACGAGCGCACGATCTCGCGCGCAAATTCAAGGTGCGGCGCCTGGTCGATGCCGACGGGAACAATGTCCGTTTTGTAGAGCACGATGTCGGCGGTCATCAACACGGGGTAGCCGAGCAAACCGTAATTAACATTCTCAGGCTGCTGGCGCACTTTTTCCTTGAAGGTCGGCAGGTCGGTCAGTTTGCCAAATTGCGTCACCATGGAAAGATAGGTGTGCAGTTCCATCACTTCAGGGACGTGCGACTGAATGAACAGGATCGACTCTTCCGGGCGAATACCTGCCGCGAGCCAATCCAGCGCCATTTCAAAGGTATTCAGCTTCAAATCCTGCGTGGTTTCCACCGTCGTCAGTGCATGGACGTCCACGATACAGTAGACACTGTCATAGTCCGCTTGAAGCGCAACATAGTTTTGGATCGCGCCCAGATAATTCCCCAGATGCTGGCGTCCTGTGGGGCGTGCGCCTGAAAATACTCGTCCTTTTTTTGCCATTCGATAACCTCATAATCGACCATCTTCGAGATGCTCGTTAGTATCTCGCCCGCTTCTGCGTGACGTTTTTCTTTTAATTTGGAGTAGACCAACTGCCCGTTCACACTCACCTCGAACCTGCCCCCGTCCGAGGGAATCAACGCCACCGCTTAAATGACGTGTTCGTACTCCTTCAGCAATTCCTCCACCAGACTCACGGCCCGGCTGGTGTAATGTCACACCGCGCAGTAGACAACCTCGATTTTTAGCATGGATTCTCCAGAAAGACCCAACAAATTTCCACGCCCGCCTTGCAACTTTTCCCGCGGATACGCATCAAAATGGAGTGTTGGGTCGGTAAAATTGTAAGAAAATTATAACATGCCGCCTTGGGTGGGCGTCAGTTTTTTGAAAACTGAGTAGTAGGGAGGAATTTTGCTTTACCAATCGGAGAACGACGCCAGGGGTGATTAGGGGCAGGAATAGAA
>VGOX01000269.1 GCA_016875755.1 Chloroflexota bacterium | reverse complement strand
CTGACAGCGAACTTCGCCAGCAGAAGCCTTTGAGCGTCCAAGATAATCAAGGAATTGCGCTTGTGTTCGGCTTTCAAAACCTTCTGCAATATTACTCATTACCGAAACAGCCGCCCGTTGAATCTGATTTCTCAAACCAAAATCTTTTGAAAACTGACCATGCTCTGTGAACGCATAAATCATTCTAGTCAATTCCCGAGCCGTCTTCCACGCTTCAATTTCTTCAAACCGAGTAATTGTAGGCATAGTTTTTCCTTTATAAAGCAACGTTAAAACGTATCAACGTTTTAACGTGCGAACGTTACATCCGCTGGCATCCCGATCTTTAACTTTCCGCCTGCGTTTTCCACTTTCAACTTGATGGCGTAGACCGTCGAGCTGCGCCCTTCCACGGTTTGGACGTTGCGCGGGGTGAACTCAGCTTTGTCGGAGATGTGAATGACCACAGCGGTGAAGATTTCATTGGGGAACGAATCCACGGTGACTTCGGCGATTTGTCCGAGCATGATTTCGCCGTAGCGATCTTCGGGGACATAGACGGTGATGGTCAGGTTGTTCAAGTCTGCGAGTTTGAGGGCAACCGCACCAGGCTGGATGAATTCACCTGGCTCGACATTGCGGGTCAGGATGACGCCATCCATCGGGGCATTGACGGTGAGTTTTGCGATCTGCGCTTCGACCAACGCCAGGCTTGCTTCTGCCTGTGCGACAGTTTTCTGCGCCTGATCGACTGTGTTCTTTGCCGCGATCACGGCGGGAGAATTTTCACCTGTCTGCAACGCAAGCAGACGGGCATATGCCGCATCGTAACGCTGCTCAGCGACAAAGACTCGTCCGCGGGCATATTCGATGTTTTCGGCGGCGTCTGTGTCGAGCAGATCATCGTAATCTTCCTGCGCGTCTTCGAGTTCGTCCACGGCGGCATCGTAATAATCAGACGCGGCGTCACTCAGCCCCCCGCTTTGAGAGGCAGCATCGGCTTGGGCTTTGACATCCTTGGCAACAAGGAAGGCGATTCGCGCTTCGGCGAGACGGTTTTCGGCGTTGACGAAATCGGCATTATCCACGCTATTCAAAACCGTATCGAGATATGTCTGCGCATCGGTGATGGCGGCTTGTGCCGAATGCAACTCGGCTTGAGAGGCAGTGATCTGTGCAGACTGTTCGATGTACCAATTCGGCTGATCAAATTCACTGGGAGATGAAGCACGCCAATCTGCGGCGCGCTGTCCAACTTGCGCGGCAATGGCGGCTTCGAGTGTTTGGTCATATTTGGTTTGGGCAGATGCTAGGGCAGCGTTGGCAGAATCCACTTGGGCGGAGGCAACGGCTCGTTGGGCAGTCAGCAGGCTGGGGTCGAGGAAAAGAAGCGCAGAGTCCTTCGTCACAGGCTGCCCTTCTTCGACAAGGACATCCGTCACTTTGCCAGCGAGTTCGGGGGCAATATCCACTTGCGTGGCTTCGATGGTTCCCGAAGCGGTAAGGGTTCCGTTTTCATCTTGGGTAGTTTGGGTGGCAATAAAGTAAATGCTAAAACCGATAATCAGAATGAGGACGAAAATTGCGGGGAGTGGAGGTCGTTTGTGATTCATGGGAATCTCCTTATAAGAAGTTAATCGAGGCGTTTTCTAAATCGTAGTGCAGCGGCGGTCATGATGCCGATGGCGAAAAGAGTCATGGCGATGACGTCGAATTGAATCATCTCCAGCCCGACGCCTTTGAGCAGCAACGCACGGATGATGACAAGGTAATATCGCAACGGCATGAGATACGAAAGCCATTGCAAAACTTTTGGCATGGCTTCGAGCGGAAAGAAAAAACCAGAGAGGAAAATGCTCGGTAGAAGAGTCATCCACACCGTGAGCATAGCTTCCTGCTGCGTGTTGGCGATGGTGGAGGCGAATAAACCGATGCACAAGCCCGTGGTAAGAAAAACAACGGACAAGATGAGGATGAGTCCGAGGTCGCCGCGGATCGGCATACCGAACCACCAATGCCCCACTGCCAGCACTTCGATGGTGTTGAAAAAACCGAGGATGACATACGGCATCAGTTTACCGACGATCAACTCCCATGAGCGGATGGGCGTGACGATGAGTTGTTCAATCGTTCCGCGCTCGCGCTCGCGCACCACAGATGTGGCAGTGAGAATGGCGGCAATCGCGTACAGAATCATGCCGATCACGCCAGGGATCATGAAGTGCGCACTGATCAGGTCGGGGTTGAACCACACCCGTGTGCGAACTTCCACAGGCGGCTGGACGCGCAGGTTCATGCCGCTGCGTTCGAACTTCTGCGCGAGGATGCTGGTGGCATGGGATTGCCCGATCAACTGCGAAGCGGAAAGCGCGGTGGAGGCGCTGGTCGGGTCAGAGCCATCAAGGATGAAGGCGACTTGCGCGTTACCGTCATGGAGACGCCGGGCATAGTCGGGCGGGATGATCATCGCTGCGCGCGCCTCACCCGACATGATGAGGGTTTCTATTTCTGATTCAGAATCCACACTGTAGGCGATCTCGAAATAGTCCGCGGCACGATAGGCATCCAGCAAGGCGCGTGACTCGGCGCTGCGACTTTGATCCAACACAGCCAGCGGAATATTACGCACGTCGTTCGTCGCAGAATAGCCAAGCAAAAACAACTGCATAATTGGGATGACGAGAATCATCACCAACGTGCGCACATCGCGGAAGATCTGAATAAATTCCTTGCGGATGATGGAAGCGAGGCGAGAGTTCATGAAAACTCCTTACGGAAAGGATGAAGGAGAAAGGATAAGGGATGAATGTCGAATTGCAGATTCTTTGGTCGGGTGTTTGGTTTGTTTTTATCCTTCATAGTTCATCCTTCATCCTTGCTTTAAGATGCCGTGCAGATAAATATCCACATAGGCATCCAGCTGATTTTTAGGAAGCATCTTGCTCACAACCGAATTGGAGATCAACATATCCGTAATGAAATAGGACATGATCATGCCGAAGAAAGAACGCATCAACACAGCGGGGTTGGTCACACGCAGGTCTTTTCTGGACTTCACCAGTTTTTCAAACACAGGCAAAATCTTCGGCGCGATCTCTTTTAACATCACCGCACCGTGCTTGCCGTTGAATTCCACGATTTCAATGAACATCAACTTGATGTAGAACGGCTCGGAAGCCAGCTCCTTCATCACCACCTTGACGGCATTGCCGAGAAAATCCTCCACACTGCCTCCGTCCGCTTCAAGGATGATCGGCAGAACTTTCTTGTAGGGATGCTTATCTACAATG
Organism: Chloroflexota bacterium; assembly: GCA_016875755.1. Lineage (GTDB taxonomy): Bacteria > Chloroflexota > Anaerolineae > Anaerolineales > Villigracilaceae > Villigracilis. The sequence continues at coordinate 1,002 of VGOX01000269.1, read as the reverse complement.
ATGGCTTCAAAAATTTCTTCCTTGCTCGAAAAATGATTATAGATTCCGCCCAACGCAAGATTTGCCTGCTCTGCAATCTGTCGCATGGACGTGGCATGGTAGCCATGTTCCATGAAAAGCTCGATGGCGGCATCTTCGATCGCAAGGCGGGTTACGTCGCCTTTTTTCAGTTTCTCTTTTTGAGGCATGGCATCTCCATAAATATGAACGAACGTTCGTTTTTAATTTTATGCAAAACAGAAAAAGAGTCAAGGGGAATAATTGAAACTTAAGGGTGATTGCCCCGTAAATTCATCAGTGTATAATCCAAGAACTTAATCAACGAAAGGGATTGTTATGGCAGGGTTATCGTGGATCGAGATCATATACTGGGTGTTCACAATCATTGGCGGCACGTTATTCATCCTGCGAACGTTGTTAATGTTCATAGGCGATGGCTTTAGCGATGATGCACTTGATGCAGCATTGGACGCCAGTGGCAATGAGCTTTCGGGCAACCATAGTGCAGACGGCGATGCCAGTTTCAAACTGCTTTCTTTGCAGGGACTTACTGCATTCTTCATGATGTTTGGGCTGGTAGGGTTATCACTCTTGAGAACAAGCCTGCCAACTGCAGTGAGTGTCATCGGCGGCACGGCGGCAGGGCTGATCACGTTTTGGGTGCTAAGTCTGATCTTCTCCCAAATGAAGCGTCTGCAAAGCGAAGGTACTATTCAAATCCAAAATACTGTAGGGAGTGAGGGCAGTGTCTATTTGACCATTCCCCCACACAGCACAGGACAGGTCCAGATCGTGGCACAGGGTTCATTGAAGATATTCGACGCAACTTCTAAAAGTAAAAATGCACTTCCAACAGGCGAAAAAATCCGCGTTACAGCCGTGGATGGCAATATGTTGGTTGTGGAAAAAATTAAGTAAATCAATCCTAGCGACCTGACAGTTTAACAAAAGAATATTGATCGGCAAAAGAAATCGGGTAAAGTTGTTTTACGACAAACGATT
>VGOX01000268.1 GCA_016875755.1 Chloroflexota bacterium | reverse complement strand
GAACGGGTAACCGAGTTTCGAGAGCAAGCCTGCATCGCCTAAATGAATTTCTGCGATGCGTGGGAGTTTTTCGGCGGGCAGGGTGGTGAGTGAGTGGAGGGTGTGTGTCATGTTTGGAGTCAAACTGCTTGCTGTTTGAAAATCAAGAAGAAAGTTTTTTGATTTTATAAATCAGACCAGCCCGCGAATCAAATACGGTCCCAGCGGGCGGACGATAAAAGCGGGGAGGCGTTTCCACACAGCGATGGCGAGTTGGAACTTCGGGCTTTTCTGGTTCATCGAAGGCATGGCCTGCCCAGGCGCGAGCCAGTACCAGTAAGCAAGCGTCTCTTTGCGCGGCGCCCATTTTGTTTTGAAGATGTCGTTGCCTGAGCCAATCAAACTGCGTCCGAGGTCGAATGTTGAAAATCCGTTTTGGATGGCGTGCTCGATGACCGACCAATACAGGAATTCACCAGAATACGATGAACGCGCAAAACGCAGGACGTTGGCATGTAGATTGAAGATGGTTTTGCCTTGATGGATGAAGACACCGCCGCCTGTGATCCGTCCCTGCGCATCATACGTGAAGGCAAACTGGAGCGTGTCCCCAAGCCTTTCCGCCATCTGACGCAGGTACCGCTTCGCGTGATACGGTGAGCCGAGTTCATGCATACTGCGAGCAATGGATTCGTAGGCGTCGTCCAACAAGTCAAGATGACCAAAGCGGATGGAGAATCCCTTTTTGAACGACTTGCGGATGTGATTGCGATGGTCGGACGAAAAGCATTTCATCAAGTCGTTTGGGTCGGCGGGGAGATCTATCAGGTAGGACGAATATACGGGGTGTTGTATCCAGCCATCGGGTGGGGGTGAGGCGGACTCGAATCGCAGGGAGATGTGCTCCACTTTCAATTCCTGTGCGAGGCGGCGGGCTTCATCCAATAGCAAGTCACGGGTGTTGTCATTCTCGTAAGCAAATCCGCCGTAACTGCCGAATGGCGCGGTGGCAAGGTAATGACCGAAAACGGGGTGCTTGACTTCGGTAAGTGAGAGCGCGCCGACTGACTGACCGTTCTCCGTGACAACAAAGCGGTGAACAGGATGCCCATACATTTCATGGACGAAATTCATCCACGAGTCGATGCCGATGTAACTGAGTTGCGGCTCAAGTGCGGGATAGTTGAGAGAATTTACTCGTTGAAGGTTCATTGAAGTCCGCTGATGTACTCTTGCATGGTGGAGGTGGGGAAGTGGCTCAACAGGTCTTTGAGGAAGTTGGATTTGTTGAACGTGAATGAATAGAGCAATGGGTTATGAATTAGGTCTGCGCTGAGCCGTTGCGTGAAGTTGGGTGGGGTAACGATCTCGTATGGATGTAAAAAGATGACAGGGCTTTTACCCGATTTGAGCGCACGTTCGATAATGCGGAAGACGGTGCGGGGGAATAATCCGCTGGTGAAACTGGAGCCGTAGGGAAACTCACCCATGATGAGCAGGTCGGGCGTCATGTGGCGCGGCGCGCGGAAGTTAGTTTGCCGTTTTTGCAATTGCAAAGTGCTGACGGGGATTTCGTAAATCCCGTCTTTGTTGATGACCGTGTCTGTCGGTGCGTAGATGGACGAACTGTACGTCAGCCCGTGTTTTTTGAGCAGGGGATACACACCTTCGACGGTGTGTATCATTGGGGCGCGGTAGCCGCGTACGTTGTATTTTTTCAGCCAGTCGGCGGAGGCGGTGAGGTCTTTTTCGATTTCCGCGACGGTGTTCAACCTGCGGTGAACATGACAGTGAAAGCCGACTTCATGCCCTGCGTTTTGAATCTTTTCAGGCAGTTCGGGATACCATCCCACCATTTCACCGACGAGGTAGAACGTGGCTTTTTTATCGCCAAAGATTTCGAGGATGGGGTCAAGGGCGTGACGGGAGTATCCTCCGTCCAGTTTGTAGCGGGCTTCGGGCGCGATGAAATCATGCCTGCGCGAGAGCGCAAACCAGGATTCGTAGTCAACGGTTAGGAGCAGGCGTGGAGAGGGGGTCATGGCATTTGTTTGATGACGCAGAAGGTTGCTCCCATGCGGGAGATTTCAATGAAGTTAGGTTCGTCACGCAGAAAGCGCAGATCTTCGTTGGAGCGCGAGTTGGCGAGATAAAAATCGCCTGATTGCATCTCGTTTTGCTCGGTGCGAAAATCGCGAATGACAATGTTTTCACTGGCATAGTACGCCGCAATATACGGCTCACGGCGGACGAATAACTGTGAGCCTGCTGGCGCTTGTTCATTGAATTGGAGTACTGCTTCGCGGTAGCAGGTCAGCCAGTATTCGGTTTCGTAGTTGCGGAAGACACCATCCACACCGCCTGCAAAGTTATTGTAGTAAGCATATTGATAGGGATGAAGTTGGATGATGGGCAAAATACCGAAGGTGAGCAAAGTAATCACAAACACGGATTTCTGCCATGTCCCTTTCAGCCATTGAAATAAAAATTGAAAGGCAAAACCTGTGAAGATAAATAAAGGTGGAAGGATAAACAAGAAGTGACGATAGCCATCATACATGGCAGGGAGGCGCAGGAGAACGTAGGCAACAGGGATGAAAAACCACAACGCCAACAGTGCAAGTGTGAAGCGCTGTTTATTGTCTGATTTCCAGAACGCGAGCAATCCGCCGAAGATGGTCAATAGCCAGAATGGTTCTGTCAGCGTGTAAGCAAGCAGGACGGGCAAATATCGACGCGGAATTTCACCAGCACGGAAGTTTTCGCCCGCAAATAGCACGTTCAACTGGGTCGGGTTGTCGGACATGAAAACGAAGACCTCGATGAACTTCCCGATAGGGTCAAGCCAGAGGTAGGGCCAGAAGGCGAACATGATTGCAATAGATAGTGCTGCGTATAGCCAGAGTGACTTAAGCAATGTTGTGATCTTTATTTTTTGCGTGAACGCATACATCACAGTCAGAACCGCTGCCAATGGACCAAGAACACGAATCGATGTAGCAATGCCAAGGAAGAAAGAATCAAGCAGCAGTTTGTGATACTTGAATTTTCTATCGTCCATCGTCCGTCGTCCATCGTCCACTTTGTCAACGAATTCGAAGCCGAAAAGAACTGAGCCGAGAAAGAAAACCAGAAATGGAATGTCCTTAGGGTTGATGAAGGCATGTCCCCAAAAAAGAGGTTGAAAGGAGAATAATGCCGCCACCGTTAGGGCAGACCAACTGTCCACCCAGCGCGAAGCGAGGCGGTAGAGCAGGTAAATGCCGAGGTTAAAGGTCAGGAAATTGGTCAAGTGCCAGGCAGAGGCGAGATCCGATCCGAGCCATTTCAAAAAAGAGATGAGCGGTGTTGCAAGCAACAGGTAGGCAGGTCCGCGGTTGGCATGGTCGCTGCCACTGGAACCGAATGAGTTTGCTACATTGAATTCGCTGCTAAACCAATTTGCGGGCGTGTATGCATATTTGAGCGCTTCGCCGTAATCGTAAAAGAGCGGCTCATCCCACGACAAGCCGTAAGAGCGAAACGTCATCAGCCCAAGAATAAGGTTGATGACGAGCAGAATAAGAATGGGATGCTGGCGAAGTTTGTTCAAATTATTTCTGGGCGATGCGGCGCTGCTGGCGCATCTTTCCTTGCTCAAGCCTGTTTCTGTCTTCGTCGGTTTCTGCCACCAGTGGAGCGACTGCCGTTGGTTTATTGTCGTCGTCCAATGCCACGTAAACGAAGTAGGCGGTGTTGGTGTGGGTGCGCTCGCCCGTAATGGGGTTCTCGGCAATGACTTGCACTTCGGCTTCCATCGAGGTGCGCCCCGCGTAGGTGACCTCAGCAGTGAGTGTAACCAGGTCGCCGATCTTGATCGGTTCGCGGAAAACGAAGGAATCTACGGCGACGGTGACCACACGCCGCTGGGCGTGACGCATACACGCCAGTGCGCCTGCTTCATCCACCAGTTTCATGATCCAGCCGCCATGGACGTTGCCATGATTGTTTGCATGTTCAGGCTGCATCAGCTGTGCAATGCTGATGTGTGAAGCGGTCGGAGTTTTTAGTTTGGGCGTGTTCATCAATCCATGTCCTGTCTGGATTCGCCGCTGTCCACAGTGTGCAGGCGGTCGGGTTCTTCCTGCAACACGTCGATGATCGAGTGGGTCAGTTCAGACATCATCGGTGCGAGTGGGATGTTCGCTGGGGGATAGATCTTGCGCGGTGGAAGGGGTACTGTTGCCCGTGATACGAGTGTGGAAGTTGCACGCTTACGCACGATTCGTGGATCATTTGTCAATGTACCGACGTATTCTCC
>VGOX01000267.1 GCA_016875755.1 Chloroflexota bacterium | reverse complement strand
ACCCTGAATATGTTGTCTTCAACGGCGCTGTTGGCGCGCTGACCGAACAAAAACCGCTGCGTGCCAATGTTGGCGAAACCGTGCGCATCTTCTTCGGCGTCGGCGGACCCAACCTGACCTCGTCCTTCCACGTCATCGGCGAAATCTTCGACCGTGTGTATGACCAAGCCTCCCTCACCTCCGCGCCGCTCACCGACGTGCAAACCACCCTCGTCCCGCCCGGAGGCGCAACCGTAGTCGAGTTCAAGCTAGAAGTCCCCGGCAACTACATCCTTGTTGACCACGCCCTTTCCAGACTCCAACGCGGTTTGGCAGGCTACTTGATCGTTGAAGGAGATGAAAATCCCGAAATCTTAAACGGCACCATCCAACCCGGCAGCGGTCACTAAAAAACAGTACTGATAGGAAAAGCCCTGTCGCAAATTGACAGGGCTTTTCCGTTTATAATTTTGGGATGAAAAAAAGCACGCTTCTTACCTTAACCTTTGGTCTGCTCCTGTTTCTCACGGCAGGCTGCTCCCGCTCCACCACCCCCGACGCAAACACGCAAATCCAGCAGGCTGTCGCCGCGACTATCGCCGCCATGCCCCAGCCGACCGTACCGCCCGCCTCGACACCCTACCCAACACCCACTCCATTTAGCCTTGCAGGCTTGTTCTGTGAATATCAATTCTGCATTGGGCATCCCATTGAAATGGCATTCTTCGACGTAAGCGCCCAGCAAAACCCCGCCGCACCCAGTTCCTACGGTCAGGGATTGCTCGCCGCCTTCAACGCCAATCTCTTCATTCAAGTCATGTGGCAAACTGCCCCCGGCACCTCCGACCCGAAATTCCTGCTTGATACCATTATCGATTCGCAAGTCGACATTCGCGAAGGCACCATGGATGTAATGCTCTTCCGTAACATGAACACGATGTACACCCAGATCACCTCTGGCGCGACCCCCGTCCTGCCATATGGTGGAGCAGGCGCCTGGGTATGTGGTGACCGTGTCTTCGCATGGAAGGTATATGCTCCCAATGCCGAAGCAGCCCGTCCCTTATTTGATGAGGCGTTCGACCGCTTTACATGTGGAAAATAAAAAAGGAGAAATGAAATGTCAGACGAAGAGATTACCCGCCTGCGCATCCGCATTGCGGAGTTGGAAGACCGCATTGAGTTTTTATATAAAAAACTTGGCGTTGAATATATTGAAAACCCCAGAATGGCCGATGCAAAACTAATTGAATTGATCAAACAAGGCAATAAGATTGAAGCCATCAAAGTTCATCGCGATCTATATAACACAGGGCTGGCTGAAGCCAAATCTGCAATTGACGATCTCGAAGCGAGGCTTGGGTTATAAAAAAAGTCCGGTCAATTGACCGGACTTTTTTTACTTTTCATATCCGTGCGGATGGGTGGTGTGCCAATCCCATGCACTTGAAAGAATATCCTGCAAATTGGTGAACTGCGGATTCCAACCCAGTTCGCTTTTTATTTTCTCAGGTGATGCCACCAAACGGGCAGAATCACCTGGTCGGCGCGGCGCTTCAACCACAGGGATGGCATGTCCCGTCACGTTGCGAGCCGCTTCGATCACCTCACGCACCGAAAAGCCATTGCCGCTGCCTACGTTGTAGGTCATATTATCGCGCGCCTCCAAAGCATTCAACGCCAAAATGTGCGCAGAGACCAGATCCGCAATATGAATGTAATCGCGGATGCATGTGCCGTCAGGTGTGGGGTAATCTGTGCCGAAGATGGTCGCCGAGTCCGCCTGCCCCAGCGCGATCTGCAACACTCGCGGAATCAAGTGCGACTCAGGCTGGTGCGCTTCACCGCGCCCGGGCAACGCACCGCACGCATTGAAATAACGCAGCACTGCAAAATGCAAACCGTAAATACTGCGATACCATTCCAACGCCTGTTCGGTCATCAACTTGGTATGCCCGTATACATTCGTTGGACCAATTGGCGAATCCTCAGTGATCGGATCCTCGCTGGATTGGTACACCGCTGCCGTGGAGGAAAAGACCAACTTCTTAACACCCGCCTTTACAGCCGTTTCCATCAATTGCAGCGAATTGGTAAAGTTATTACGGAAGAATTTACCGGGGTCCTTCATGCTTTCGCCCGCTTCGATAAACGCGGCAAAATGCATAATCGCATCATATTTTTTGGATGTCAGCGCCTCAGCAAGAGCATGGCTGTCATCCAATGAAGCGTGGATGAAATGCGCCTCCGCCGGGACTGCAGCCCGGTGACCAGTTACCAGAGAGTCATACACGGTGACGGAGTGTCCCGCTTTGATCAAGGCTTCAGCAGTGGCAGAGCCGATGTAGCCCGCGCCGCCAGTAACAAAGATATTCATGAAAACTCCTGTTCTATTTTTGGAAATTATACCCAGCATGGGCATTATTTATCTTACTCAATAGGTTCGTCATTCCATACTTCTACATACCAGAGCAGGTATTCGTCTACGTGTGCAGCCCAATATGTTTCAGAATGATCGCCCGCATAGAAATGAAACTCATGGAAATAATCATTGCGAACAAGTACCTCTTCAAACACAAGGACGCTTGCCAGTTCCCGATCTGCGTCTCCTACATCCAGCCACAAGCGTGGGCGTGAAGCTTCGGGGATATTGCGTATCATCCGCTCGACCACCGGGGCGCTATCCTTGAACACCGCCGGGGAATGAAGCCCCAACGAGCCGAACAGGTCAGGGCGTTCAAAACCGAGTTTTATTGTCCAGCCGCCGCCACGGGAAAGGCCACCCAAAGAGCGATGGTCACGATCTGCGATCGTTCGATAGTTTTCATCGCTATAAGGGAGGACGTTGTTGATCAGGCGGTCTCCAAAACCAGCCCCGCCCTGCAAGTTCCAGTAACGATCGTCTGGGAATACTACGATAAATGGAATGCTGGTCCCTGAGTGAATGATGCGATCGGCCGCCTGGGGGATGCCAAGCCTCACCCACTGATCCTGGGTAAAGGTTTGTCCGTGAAGCAGATAGAGGACGGGATAGCGTTGGTCTGGTAGTTGGGTGTAACAGGGCGGCAGGTAGATCAAGAATTTCTGCGGTGGGTTGGTGACGGAGATCTCGTTTTCTTCCACGGTGCCAGGCTGGGTGAGGCAGCCCAATGGTGTGGGTGTTGCCGTTGGCGGGACGGGGCTGGGGGTGAATGTCACAGTGGCAGTGGGCGGAGGGGAAGTCACTGTGGCAGCGGCGGGAATGTCCGTTGGGGTGGAACAAGCTGAAAGTCCGAAGAGAAGCGAGAGCAGAGTTGTATGGATAATTGCTTGACGGGTACTCATCCTTCGCATTATACTCGGCAGGCATAGAAGTCATCGGGGCGTGGCGCAGTCCGGCTAGCGCGCTTGCTTTGGGAGCAAGAGGCCGTAGGTTCGAATCCTATCGCCCCGACAAACGGTAAATGTAGGCACAGGTTTCCCCATTGAGGGGACGAGGCGAATCCTATCGCCCCGACAAAAACAGGAGGTACGGAGGTCGCAAGGCTTTCGTATCTTTTTCTTTAACTCGGTTGTGTTAAAATATTCACAGAGGAAATTCTTATGGCAAAAACTATTGATGGCGTCATCGAATCCGTCCGACTTAAAAACGGGCAAATTTCAGCAGTCCGCATGTTTGAACGGCGCGGCACTGCATTTTCAGACTGGCTCGTGCTCGATCGCAAAACCCTGTTGGAGCGCCTGCAAAAAGGGAAATACTTCGTAACAGGTTCGCGTGAAGAGTTACTGGCGGGAACCTTCAAGGTAAATACGCCCGTTTTTCTGGTTAAAGGACAGGATCGTGAGTTCATTGCAACCCGCGAAAACGCGGAGAGCGACCTGCTCGAGAACGTGCCTTTCTTCTAGTCTGTGACATCTCATGAGAATTATCGACAAAACCCCCTTGCAGGATGAGAACGGCGAAATTAACATTATTGCCCGTATTCAGGGGACGTTGAAATATGGCTTGAATTGGTATGGCGAATTGGAAGCCCAAAAGATGGTGATCGCGCAATTGGATCGCCTGCTTGAAAAGGGGTTTGTCTTGATCCGCAATTTCACCCTGCCCAATAGTGAGATCGTGATCCCGATCATTTTGATCGGCGCAGGCGGGATCTGGGTGATCCATGTTACCAATGCAAAGGGATATTTCGAGGCGAAGGGGGATCAATGGAACACCGTTAGCAATGGGCGCTCCCAGCCAGCCAGCATCAATTTGCTCAGCCGTGTTTCACGGGTGGCGCGGGTCTTTCAAAAATATCTCGACCTCAATAAATTCAACCTGCCGGT
>VGOX01000266.1 GCA_016875755.1 Chloroflexota bacterium | reverse complement strand
ACGCTCTATTAAGGGTACGGGCGTGACTTACGCCACCACGCCGCAAGGCGCTGACCATACCTGTGGTCTGACCATTCGGGCACAGGTCAATCACCTAGACCCGACCCAGCAGAAAGATGCTTCGCTCAATGCTCAATTGAACATGGCTGGTTACGACACCATCGGCGCATGTATCTTTGCAGGTTTCGGCTACGCGGCGACACCTGATGGCGTCGTGAAGCGTTTATTGAAATCCCGTTACGGCTGGGACGATGTGCCCGATAACATTTTGCAGGCACTCGGCAAAGAGACCATTAAACTGGAGCGCGAGTTCAATAAACGTGCAGGCTTTACCAAGGAAGATGACCGCCTGCCCAAGTGGATGACCGAAGAAGCCATCCCCGAAAACGGCTCGGTCTTTGATGTGAGCGAGGATGTGCTGGATCACATCTTTGATGGGATCGAGTAAATAAAAAAACTCCCGAAGTCTTCATGACTTCGGGAGTTTGCTTTTAGGCAGTTTGTTTCAATCGATACTTCATCAGCATCCAACCAACCAAGCCAAATAACGCCGAAACGATCAACCCTTCATTGGTGGGCGTGAAGACAGGAGCCAGCGCGCCTTTGACTTCGATAAAGCCGTTCATGAGCAAAGGCATACTGATGGCGTTGATCATCTGATGCAGCAGGAACACCGTCCACGTAGATTTGCTGATGAGGCGCAACTCGCCAAACAGAATTGAAGTGGGGATTTGTACAAAGAAGGCAAGCGCAATAAAGACTGGAATGCTGGTAATAATGGCACTCTCCAACTGGGCGCGGTCAAGGTAGTAGTAATAGTAAGGTAAATGCCAACTTGTCCAAAGAACAGAGACGATGATGTGATTGACGAGCGGGCTGACGCCTGCGGCTTCTAATCGCGGTGTGAGATAACTACCCATGCGAATTCTTCGAAAAAGTTTTTCATGAGTGAGCCAGCGAAGATCACGCCAACAGCAGCGAGATATGCGTTGAAACCTTGCGCGGCGAAACCGTCAGCGGAGACGATGCCGAAGAGGGCAGCCAAGCCGAAGGTTAAGAGAGCAGCGAGCGGATAGACGAGAAGCGCCAGCAGATACCACTTCCAGCCGGAGGGGAGATTCAAGCCGAATCCAGCATCCTTCCAGCCATCTCCTCCCAATGCACGAAGTAGAAAGCCAGAAAGTGCGGGGGTTGTAAGCCAGACGAGCGCGCCCAAACTTTGCAGAGGCGGCGCGGTGTTGCCAGTGGCGTTGTTGAGCCAGATGCCCAGCCAGCCGCCGCCGACAGTGAAGAGAGAAACGATAATGATGTTGCGAATGATCTTGTTCATTGGTCACCTATTTGAATTTTGTAGTTTTTGTTTTCGATGCGTTCAATTGCAGAGCGCAGCCACGCCGCAATGGATTGATTGTTAACATACCCTGCTTCAAGCGTGAGGACCGAAAGAAAGATGGCGCGTGGGTCTTGAATTTTCGGCGGCGTATTTTGGATCATTTTGTGTACGGCTTCGTACACTGCCAACCGTTCTTCGGTCTCTTTGAGTTTGTGGCGCATCACGTTGAGTAATTCGTCATCGCTGATCTGGCCGCCAAAATAAACTTGAATGAGAAACGGTTCGCGGTCATCGCGCTCGGGTTGGGGAGTGGTGAGCCATGCGCGCAATTCGCCGCGCCCCAATTCTGTAATGTGATAGACCTTCATGTCGAGCCGTTCTTCGCGCTCGATCACTTCTTTGGTGACCATGCCGTTTTCTTCGAGTTCGGCGAGCGTGCGGTAGATCTGGCTTTGGTTGGCGGGCCAGAAATGCTGCACCGAATGATCGAAGGCTTTTTTCAGGTCATAGCCCGAGAGGGGCAGATAGGAGAGAAATCCGAGGATGGCGTGTTTGAGTGACATATGCGTGTAGTTTATATAGTACTAGTATTATATGATTAGTACTATATAAGATAAAGTTTTTACTGTCAAGGGGATAAAACGCCTCAAACACCGCCCGGGCTTGCTCTGTTTTTAGTTTTTTTCACTCAGCGTGAAATAAAAAGTTGCGCCTTCGCCTGACTCTGATTCCACCCAAATTCTTCCACCATGCACTTCTATGATGCGTTTTACAAGCGCAAGCCCCACACCTGTGCCTTCTGAAGCAGGCTCAAGTTTATCGAACAAACCGAAGATGCGTTCATGAAATTCCTGTTTGATGCCGATCCCATTATCGCGGATAGAAAATATGACCTGACCATCTTCCGCTTTATGACCGATCTCGATCTGCGGCTGCTTTTGATCCCCAAAAAATTTTGTGGAATTGTCCACCAGATTTTGGATGACCTCGACCATGCGCTCGCGGTCCACGTTTACGATGGGGAGGTCGCTTCCTACTTTGACTTGAACCTGTTTCTCTTTCAGTTGGCCTTCCACACACTGGAGGGCATCCTCCACAATTTCCTGAAATGGGACATTTTGCTTTTCGTTTGTCACCCGCCCAATTCTGGAAAGTTCCAGCAGTTCGTTCAACAAGCGGTGCATTTTTTCAGTGGCATCCGAAATGCGTTGGATGTCTGCGTTCAGCCGCTCGAGATTCCCTGTTTGAGCATCCTGTTTCAGGTAGCCCAAAAATCCGCGGATGGTGATGAGCGGCGATTTCAGGTCATGTGAAGCGGTGTAAGTGAAGCGTTCCAGTTCCGCATTTTTCAACTCCAACTCACGGATGAGTCTCTCTTGAATCTCAAGCTCCTGTTTGAGCGAGTCTTGCAGGCGCATGTTCTCAATGGTAACAGCCAGATTTGCCGCTATGGTAGCAAGTAGTGGAACATCACTTTCGCTAAAGGCATATTCCCGTTCTGTGCTTTCGAGGGTGATAAGACCAAATACACGTTCGTCGATCATGATCGGCACAGCCAGCGAAGACAACACAGGGGTGATGTTGGTCTTGATCACATGTAGTTTTTCCGCTTCTTCATCCCAGTTTTTGTGAATGAAGAACGGCTTTTTCATGTTCATGACCTGGCTTGTAATTCCATTGCCATATTTGATCGATATATTGGGACGGTAACGGCTGTCCTAATAATCATACGGGAAGTTTATCTGATTGGTGTTTGGGTCGTGTATGGCGATCAGCACATTATTGGCGTTAAATGTCAGGCGGATCTGTTCTCCAGTCTCGTGGATCAATTTTTGCAGGTCGGTTTTTTGGATAAGCGACTCGCTTACTCCGTGAACCGCCTGTAACTCAGCTACCCTTCTGCTGAGTTCCACTTCTGCCATTTTTCGGTCAGTAATGGTATCTTCTCAATAAATCGTGGGAAGCCTGCCCTGGTGTAATACTCCACCGCCTCCTTTGTTTCACCGATCTCCGAAGAGGCGTCTCCAAGGCTGCAAAGCAACTGGACCTGCTCACTGACATCGCCGATCTGCAGGGATAACTCCAGCGCCCGTTTGTAATAGGAAAAGACGTAATAATATTTACCCGCGAGGTTGTACAGATCTACCAGACTTCTATAAACTCTTTCCTTGACTTCATCACTGCCCTCGTCCTCCGCCAGATCCTTGGCATGCAGCAGCAGCTCGATCGTGTTGCGTGGCTTGCCGCTCAGCGCCTTGATCTCCCCAAGGTTCTGCCCCCAATTACGATTGAACTTCATGGCTTCGTCAACCGATCCATTTCCCCGCCTATCCATGACGATGTCCGAGGATGTTGGTCCGTTCTCAATAGAAAGGTACACATTTGTCAGGCTGCACATATGCCTTGACTCGTTTCCGATGTTTTTCAGCCTGCGGGAGATTTGTAACGCCTGACGGAAGGCTGTGATCGCCTTCTCGTATTCACCCAGTGATTCGTATGCTTCTCCCAGCCTTCGCCAACAGTCTTCATCAAATAGGGAGCCTTCAGCGCCCGTTTCGGTGCCCAAAGCTTATTTGAATTCAACAACTGCCTCGCTGGTCCGACCCGCGTACTGCAAAATTCGACCCCGCAATCCTGCAACTGCGGCATGCTTTCCTTGTTTCGATACTAATGCCTGGTGCCACGCATTCACCGTGGACCTCCAGTCATATTTAGGATGCCCTGTTTCTTTTAGGTCAGCACCAAGTGTATTTTTAGCGAGGGATTGCATTAACGCATCGGTGTTGTAATAGAGCCGTTGCCCCTTCGGGAACTTCTTAAATGGGTTTTTATCCTGTTTTTTCTGTATGTCCTCGACCTCGGGTTTCGATGTGTTTTGATCAATAAGATGTTCGACCAGGATCACATCGATGTTCGATCTTTCATTAATTCGCTCGATGCCGACCGTAATTGTTTTTTATAAAATAAAA
>VGOX01000265.1 GCA_016875755.1 Chloroflexota bacterium | reverse complement strand
CACGAGACAGAAGAAAATCCAGCGCAAGAGTATCTGCGCCACTCTTGGTGAACCGCCGGATGCGGACCCGCATGTCCGGTGGTGTGAGAGGGAGCGGTTAGCCGCCGCTCCCTACTCGATTTCTACTATATCGCCCAATCTTTTTTCACGCTGCCCATTTCCTTTGCGATCTCTGCCGCGAGACGGGCGTTATTCAACAGCAGGGCGAGGTTGGCTTTGAGCGATTTGCCCTTTGTCAATTCGCTGATGCGGCCAAGCAGGAAGGGAGTCAACTTTTGCCCGTGGATGCCCTGTGCGATAGCTTCAGCAGACGCTTGGGCAATCATCGGCTCCATTTCGGACTTTGAGATTGCCTCTGTTTCTGGAATGGGATTCGTGACGAGAATGCCGCTTCTCATTCCAAGGTTCCAATGCGCTTTGGCGAAGTCTGCGATCTCTTTGGGCGAGTCGAGGCGGGCGCTCACGCCCAGTCCGCTTTCGCGGGAGTAGAAGGCGGGGAATTCGTCCGTGCTGTAGCCGACGACGGGAACGCCCATCGTTTCGAGATATTCCAGCGTTGCGGGCAGGTCGAGGATGGCTTTGGCGCCAGCGCAGACAACGATGGTGGGAATTTCTGCGAGGGAACGCAAGTCGGTGGAAATATCGAATGCGGATTCTTTGTGGACGCCGCCGATGCCGCCTGTGGCAAAGACCTTGATGCCCGCCATGTTCGCGGCGAACATCGTCCCTGCGACGGTAGTGCCGCCATTTACTTTTTTCACAATTGCAGTGGCGAAGTCGCGGTGGCTGACTTTCAGCGTGGAGTCTGATTCAGAAAGCCGAATCAATTCCTCGTCGGAGAGTCCGATGCGGATCTTTCCATCCATTAATGCAATCGTGGCAGGAGTTGCACCAGTGTCGCGGATCTGTTTTTCCATGTTCCGTGCGAGTTCCAGATTTTGCGGACGGGGCAACCCGTGTGTGATGACGGTGGATTCAAGCGCGACGATGGGCGCGCCCATATCAACGGCGCGGGTGATTTCGGGGGAGAGTTTGAAATTGGGATGTTTCATGGATTCCTATATGTAGTGGGATGTGTGTTGGGCGATATCCTGCAACGCCTTGTCTATTTTTGAGAGGTCTTCGCGTAATTCGATATCGGATTTATTTTCTTTTTCGATCAAGTATCGCGCGGCGAACAGTTCCCTGCGAAAAGCGTTCAGAATTCGTATGGCTGTTTTTTTGTCATCCTTGCTGCCAGGGTATTGCTGTTTGAACTGTTTGAGAAACTCGCTGCCAAGCTTGGCATTGGGATTCTTGTCGATGAAATTTCTGAGTTCTTCCTGGTCGATCGAAGAACCATATTTTCCGCTGGCTGCGCTTCGTTCGAAATTCTCAATGATCACATTGTTGACCAATTCGACTATTTTTTCCACTTGGTGTTTTTTTGCGGAGTTTTCCACAGAATTGCGCCTGCCTGCATTTTCGCGGGTGAGCCTCCATGCTTCTTTGAGTTTTTCAGTGATGGTGCTGGAAGGCAAATGCCAGGTGCCAATGTCGATCCATTCGATGGAAACACCGAGATCCGCAGCTTTTTTGCGGAATTCATCGTTTAGGAATTGTGCGGTGATTTTGGTGCGCGATTCGAAATTTGGGGGGCGCACTTCTTTTGCTCCGCTTATTATGGTTTGACCGCCTGTCATTTCCACACGCATTTGTGTGACCTTTTCTTCATTGGCGTCTAAGGCATCCATCTCCTTTTGACTGATGCTGGCAAGCAATTCGCTCAAAGTGCGCGATGTGATCAGTTTTTCCAACTCGGTGGTGATCAACGGAATGACCGTGGTGTCCCACGGGAAGGTCACACCAGAAGGCGTGGAAGGCGGCGGCGTGATAATGGTCTGGTTATATACAAGCGATTGCAACGCCTGCTCTTCAAATGGATACGGGTTATTTTCATGTTGGTCACTTTTTTTGCTCGGGTCACTGCGTAAAATGCTGAACATGACCTTGATATCCAGCGCCTCGATGGGAATGCCATCCTTGGAGCGCGCCTTGACGGAGAGACCGTTGACAAATTGGTCGCTCAGGTTGATGACAGCGTACTCGCGCTTGCCAACTTCATCATTTTTGCCGATCTCGCGAATCCGTTCGAATCTGCCTAGTTCCCACGGCTTGCCTCGGGCGTAAACAACCTCAGGTTCGCCATTGAGTTTTTCAAGCAAGGCGGCGCTGCCGAGATTCACCTGAATTTGGCCTGGTCCGCCAATGAGAATAATGGGGGAGCGCTCGTCTCTTTCGGATATCTTACCGTCGTTGATGGTAATGCGTTCGTGCCCGTAGCCGAAAGCAACTTCCTCGATGAAGTCTGAAGCGATGTACTCATCATTCAATTCATAAATATCATCCAAGTAATGAGCCGCTTTTTGTTTGGCAAGACTGTACACAACCAGTATCAAGGGAACATACTTGAGGAAACTCAGAACAATGATCACAACGCGGTGCATGTTTTGTTCTGCTGAAAAGATGTTCAGGATCATCGTCAGCCCGCTGAGCGCAAACCAAACCGCTCCACCCGCAATAAGGCGCCAGCGATTTCTAAATTCGACACTTTCTTCGTTCAAACCGAAGATCAGGGAGGCGAACTCGTCGCGTTGGATGGGCCGCTTCATGAGTTGCCTTGCTCCTGTCCCTTGTGGAAATCAAATTTGTTGACCAGCAGCCACTTCCAGATCTCTTCCAGCTTTTGAAGTTCCAATTCCATCTCACGGTTGGCGTGGCTTTCGTTTAGGATCGTCTCGCGCAACGGCAGGATCAACTCCTGTAAAATCGTGAACGGGTCAGAGGTGGGTGCGATCGGGTTTTCGAATTTTTGGGTGGCGGTGCGCGCAAACGTCTTGATCGCTTCATTGCGGGCGGAAGCTTCGATCAACGCTTCTTTTTCGTTGAGCAGCTTCTCCTCTTTTTTGGCGATCTTCATCCACTCTGCATTCCATTGATTGATGATCTGCTCCTCAGTGGCAGGGTCAAACAGAACATTGTGAATGCGCACATCCATGATCTCAAGCCCGCGGACTCGCAGCTGCCTGAAATCCAAACTGTCCAGCCACTCGCCTGTTTTTGCGCCTGTGTCATTCAACGCTTCCACATGCTCCTGCCTGACGCGTTTATTGATCATTTCTTCGATGACCTGCAATCCGCTTTTCTCTTCGCCTGAGAATAGATCTTCAAGTTTGAATTTTCGAATATATTCGCGCCAAATGTTCACAACCAAATGCTCGGGGAGTTTGTTCCACTCGAGGCGCGCTTTGCTGTTCTCAGACGTCCCCAATTGGATCACTTCACGTGTGATGGCATTCCGCACCGCGCGTTGGTCATACCCATATTGCGAGGTCACGCCGCTTTCAGTTGGCTCTTTTTTCTCGGGGCGTTTAATGCTGAACTTAATGCTGATGGTGGGCGAAACTTCAAACCCGTCACGCGTCAAACCAGATGTTTGCTGACGGCGGAAATGCAGGTCATTATAGGCTTTGGGATTTGAGATCGGCGTGGGGTTAAGGAAAGGCTGTTCGCTTCGCAACGGACCGATGAACTGCCACTGCGCCCGGAGATCGACACTCCCTGCTACATATTCGTTCCCTTGCGTAAACTTGATCCCCGGTCCAACCGCGCCTTTTATCTCCGTATCTGTTCGCAACACCAACGCGCTGGCAGTATCCAGCACGAGCACGCCTGGTCCGCGCTTGTTCTGCTCTCCCTCGTGCATGATCACCCGCCCGTTCTTGACGAACAGCGTCGGGCCGCGTTTACCGAATTCGAAATCCTTTACCCTTGAATAGATTTCCTCTCTGTCCATTTTATTTTGAATGGGCAGCACAAATTGGGAAAAGAAATAGGTCAACCTGTCTAATAGATAATAGGCGACCACCAGATCGACAACAAGCAAAAGCGCGCTGACGATAAGATTAAATCGAATATCCAACCCCCACAACACCCCATGCCAGACCACTGCTACGATAATTACAACGCCGTACGGGGTCTGTAAAAAGGAGCCAAATCCGCCGAAGAGTTTTCGCATGTCAGCTTGATTCTAAAGCAAAATTGACCAAACTGGCAATCGGAGTTATGGGAGAATATTTGTCTGTAAATCTCGGTGAATAGTCATTTGAAAGATAGTACATGAATAACCTTTAATAATTACATGATTTCTTGACATTAAAAATGAGGCTCTTTGGGATTTCGCGTGGCGGTGCCATATATGGTGGTGCTCCGATTAAGCAAACCTGCGATAGCCTTCGATATCAAGGTAGAGCCGTTGGAACAAAGTT
>VGOX01000264.1 GCA_016875755.1 Chloroflexota bacterium | reverse complement strand
GACTTTGCGCCGCCGTCTTTTAACGGTTTTGCTTTTCTCGGCAACCCTGACGATCATGGCTCAGTTCAGCTTTAGATTCAGGGCTTTGCGCAGTTGGGTTTTCCCAACTTTGCTCTTTATCGGAGCACCATTATTATTGCACGTTTGGGTGCAAAATTCAATCACTCACCTGTTCTAAAAATGGTTTCAACGGTCATGCCCCATTTCAGGCGCGAGTCGGTTTCGTTCACACGGATTCGGACGGTGTAGAGAATATCGCCGCCCGATTGCGTGAAGGCGTCGCTGATCTCGGTGATGACGCCCGTGAGTTCGAGTTCGGGCAGGGCATCAGGGAGGATGCTAACTTCCTGACCAATTGCCAAACTGACAACTTCCAACTCGGTGATGTCAGTGGTTTCGACTGTCCATGTGCTGAAATCGGCAAGGCTTACGGCGCGGGTTTCAGGACCCACCTGCTGACCAACTTTTACATTCACATCTGCAACCGTCCCGCTGAAAGGCGCGGTGAGGACGTAATTCGCAAGCGCATCCTGCGCCGCATCCAAATTGGCTTTGGCAAGCGCAAGTTGATCGGCGTTCGGTCCGTCGAGGCTGATCTCATATTGATATTTGGCTTCTGCTTCGGCGGCAAGCGCGGCATCAAAAGCGGCTTTCACTGTATCGCGTTCGCGAACTTCCTCTTCAAGCGCACGGATGGCGCTGTTCAGATCCTTCTGTGCAGTTTCAAGGTCGTCTTCGGCATCTGTGCGGCGCGAATTATCCTCATCCAAATCTTTGTACTTGTCAAATTCATCCTGCGCATCTTTCAGGTCATCGCGCGCATCTTCCACATCGGCTTCAAGGTCTTCAATGCGGTCTTCAATATCATCCACATTCAGGTCGTCCCAATCTTCTTCGGCTTGCGCACGGGCAGTTTGCGCAGTCATATACGCCTGCCAAAGACGGGCGCGATCTCCGCTTTCATTACGGAGGAGAGAATCGTAGGCATTTTGCGCGATAAGGACCTGCGCTTCTACCGCCCCCGCATTTGAGAGGCGGACCAAAACATCACCCTCGCTGACGGAGTCTCCCGCCTGCACAAATACCTCTTCCACTACGCCACGCGCCTGAAAGGTCAAATTCGTCCCACGGAGCGGTGTCAACCGTCCCTCAGCAACCACGTCACCTGAAGCGACAGCCGCCGTTACAGGCTCAGGAGTCGCTGCGGCTGGTTGTTCTGCTCCACACGCTGCTACAAATAGTGCAAGCGCGGTTATTAGGGAAATTAAGATCAATATATTTTTTTTCATGGAAACCTTCTTTGATTTACGATTTGTGATTACAGATTTACGGTTACTTCACTTACTCATATGCCAACACTTCTCGAATGGTCAACCGCGCCGCATTGCGGGCTGGCAGGATCGAACCAAGCACTGAAAGCAGCAGCACCAAACCGAACCAGATGGCATACCCCAGCCAGGTGAAGATCACATCAATAGGCGTCTCGAAGATCGCCAAACTTACGATGGTGGCGAGCAAATAGGTCAACGGGATCGAGACTACAATGGCAATTAAAAAGGAGATTGCACCGATCACAAAACCTTCGCCAATGACCGTCCGCATAACGGCGCGGTCGTCTGCGCCGATGGCGCGCATAATGCCAATCTCACGGGTACGTTCGAGCACGTTCATGCCCATGGTACCCGTCAGCCCCATCGCGCCGACGATGGCGGTCAGCACCGCCATAATGAGCAGGAAAACTACGAGGATTTCCAAACTTTCAGAAACAGTATCAAGCGAGGCCAAGCCTGATTCGGCTTGTCGCACTTTGAATCCCGCTGCGCGGAACTGATCATCCAGTATTTCCGCCATTGCATTCTGATAGGCGCGTCCGTGCTCTTCAGTCACGACACGGTAGGAGAAGGAACGGTTGGTGAGATTAAGCACCTGCTCGGCATACTCAAGGGGGGTGTACGCCAGAATACCTTCACGCCCGACGAACTTGAAAATACCCACCACCTCCCAGACTTCTGCGCGCCCATTCACTTTGAGATGAAGCACATCACCAGGCTGTAAGCCAGGGTAGAACTTGACAATCGCTTCGCTGACCGCGAGCTTGCGGACATCACCCACCTCGATAAAGCGCCCCGATACCATGATGGGGTCAACCAAATCGCTATCAGCAGGCGGGGCAAGCAGATTGATGCCATCTGCAACCGTGCCGTCGGGGTAAAGCAATTCAACACTAATGAACTGCCAGCCTTCCACACGCTCCACACCTTCGATCTGGGAGGTCACCTGCTCTACTTCGCTAATGCGGTACGGACGATCAAAGTCGAGCGTGACATCAGCACGGAAATAACTGCCGATCTGGTCGGTATAATCGCGCAGACTGGAACGCACATTGAACACGGAAATAAAGATCGCGCCGCCCATCGTGAGGGTGAACAGGGTCAGCACAAGTCGGCCGCGCCTGCGAAAAGTATTCCGCAGGGAAATAATGAACGGACGCGGCACATGCACCCCGCGCATTGCAAGGATGCGCGTCATACGCACCATCATCCAATCCAACCAGTTCACACGAGTTTGCTGCCCCGCCTTTTCTGGTTGGGTTTCATCGCCTGCAAGGTCATTACTCAACGCGCGTAAAACGGTTATCCGCGACCCATTCAGCACGGGCGAAAGCCCAGCCACCAATGGGACCACAAGCCCCACTACGATCTGCACAATGAACGCCAGTGGCACGATGCGATAACCCAGCAGATTGAAATTCAATTGCTGGGCAATAAACTGCGCCAGACCATACGCACCCCATCCGCCCGCAGGGACAGCGATCAGCAGCGCCATCACCGCAAATGCCATGATCAAAGTCAGGTACATGTAGAAGACCTGGCGATTCCGTCCGCCTACCAGTTTCATCACGCCAATATGGCGCAAATGCTGGTTGCGCAGGGCGCTCAATGTATTTGCGATCAACGAACTGGAAAGAAAAACGATCAGAACACCCAGTGCCAGCAAAATGCCAAGCACGGCATTCAATACATCGGTCAATGGATGTTTGTTTCTTTCCGAATAACGGACGCGGGAAACGGTTGTATCATTCTTTTCGAGCTTGTCGCGCAGATCACCACCCACACTGCGGATGTGTACCAAGTCGTCGGGATTTTCCAGAACCGTCGCATATACACGGTTGAAGGTCTGCGGCTGGCGCAGGGTCTGCATGGTATCCATGGCAGTGAAGGCAAATGGCGGCGCGAGAAAGTCACCTGCCCCTGTGCTGGTATCCTGCACAATGCCGACGACCCTCAATGTCTTTAACGTGCCGTCCGTTAATTCAAAGATGAGATTTTCACCGACGGAGACATCGATCTTCTCCAGTGCTTTTTTATCAAGGATGATCTCATTCTTGCCCGCTTCAAACTCCCCTTCAATGGGTCGCAACAAATTGACCGTATTCTCGCTGAAATCTTCCATCGCCAGCAGGTCGATGGTTATCCATTGCAGACCGTCTTCGGGCCTGACACGGAAGTTGACAACACGGCGTCCTTCCGCATCCTTAATGCCATTTGCATTCCGAATGGAGGAAAGCACATCCTCATCAATGGCGGACATGCGCAATTCGATATTGCTGGGGTTATTCGCCGCATACGATTCGTCCATATCATTGGAGATGATCTCATACGCCCCTGCGATCACTCCAATCGAAAATACGCCCACCGCGATGGAAAATACCACCAGCAGGGTGCGCGCCTTGCTATCCCATAGATCATGAAAAACTTTTCGCCAACGTGGTCGCATATCTACCTTTTAACCCTCACCCCTACCCCTCTCCCAAGATGGGAGAGGGGATGTTACGCCCTCCCCACTTGATGGGGGAAGGGTTGGGGATGGGGGTTCCTACTTCAACAATTCGTTCAATTCAACAGCCGAGTACGGCTTCACCGTTACATCCTTCACACCATCGCGCAGATATTGGGTCACACGCTCGGGGTTGATGGCAGAGGTCAGGATGATCGTCTTCGAGGCAAGTCCACTGCCTGTGAGGGCAACCAATACATCCGTTAAGGATATCGAGGCGATGTTCTCATCCACAAGGATCAGATCGGCAGCAGGGAATTTCTTCAGGTCGGTGGATTGCGTCAATTTGACCTTGCTGCCCTTGAGCAATTCTGTGAGGAGATTCGCCCAATCATCGTTGTCGTCGATCAGCAGGATATTTTTCACGCTTCCCGCTTCGACCTCGGACTTGTCCGCGTGACCCTTCGGCATGAACAACGCGACAGTGGTTCCCTTGCCCTGCTCACTGACAAGTGCCACACGTCCCTGCGCCTGCGAGATGACAT
>VGOX01000263.1 GCA_016875755.1 Chloroflexota bacterium | reverse complement strand
TTATTCGAACATCGTCTTTTGGTGATTTGGCTGCCTCCTTATTCTCCAGAATTGAACTTGATTGAACGCTATTGGAAACACTTGAAAGAACTTGCTTGCGTGAAAAAACTGCACGACTCAATTGAGGATGTTCTTGCTTCTGCTGAATATATGCTGTCTCAACAGAACGACCCAACCAGCATTTTCAGAATGTCTTTCTCTAAACTATTAAGAACGACTACTTTACACAGCTCATTTTCTTTAGGAGAGAGTATATGCAGAAAAATAGTTTTGTATTGATAAGTTTGTTTACGGTCTTGATTCTTTTGCTTGCGGCTTGTGGTGGCGGTTCAGCCAATACAGAAGAGGCTGCGCCTGCTCAAGATACGGGCGGAACCACGCAGGCTACTGAAGCTCCTGCTGAAGGAACTTCTTCAGGGTTTTTTCTTCAGATTGCCAAAGTAGTTGGTACAGTAGAAGTGCGTGATAGCACCGATGGAACGTATGCGCCTGCAGAAGTTGGGCAGCGTCTGACCGAAGGAATGCAGATTCGCACCGGTGCCGATGGCATTTTGTCTTTGTATCGCGATGCGTTTACCATGGTAGTCGTCGACAACAACTCTGAGGTTGAAATCAAAACCCTTGCTGGCACTGCAGAAGTTCCAGTTACAGTGATTGCCCTTCTCACAGGTGCTGCAGCTTTGGACCACCATGCAGAAAAATTGCCCGAGGGCTCGGTCTTTAGCATTGAAACCCCTGAAGGAAATACGGGTAAGATCATTGGTTCCACAGTGCGCGTTCAGTACAACCCTGAGACCAAGGTCATGACTGCAACTTGTTTGACTGGATCCTGTGAGTTTGTTCGCGGGGAACAGAAGCTCACCCTGGAAGCTGGCCAGGCGGTGGACGTGCAGGGTTTGCAGCCTCCTCCAGGTGCGCCTGAGGAAATGTCTGTTGAACAGGCAAATCAATTCCTTGCCATGGGAAGTCAGCTTTGCGGATGTGAAATCACTATCGGTGAAATTCGTGATGGTGGACTTGCAGAAGCTTCTCCTGCCCCTGAGAATCTGGGCGAATCAGGAGATGACTCAAGTAGTAGTGACGACTCAGGTAATTCAAACGAATTGGAAAACAGCAATGACTCGGGTAGTGAGAGCGGGGATGACTCCGGTGGTGGAGAGGACTCCAGCGGTGGAGATGACTAATCATCGCTAAAATTACGGCATTCAGTAGTTTGTAAAAATAAAAGGAGTACGGGTCCCAATAAAACCCGTACTCCTTTTATTTTAGATCCTAGTCACTTACTCGCCCTTTTCCTGCTTGTCCGTCATCTGCACACCGACAGTATTGAAGCCAGAATCCACATACAGAATTTCACCCGTAATGCGCTTGGACAGGTCTGATGCCAAAAAGACAGCAGAATTTCCAACATCTTCAATGGTCACGTTCTCGCGCATGGGAGACATGTCTGCAAAGTGTTTGTACATATCGCGAAAACCGCCCACACCCGCTGCCGCCAATGTGCGGATCGGTCCCGCAGAGATGGCGTTCACGCGAATCTTCTTCGGACCAAGATCGTACGCCAGATAACGCGTGGATGATTCCAGCGCGGCTTTGGCAACACCCATCACGTTGTAATGCGGCGCAACCTTCACCGAGCCGTAATAGGTCAGGCACATCACCGAGGAATCGGGATTCAAAATCGGCAGGAAGGCATTGGTCAACGCCACAAACGAAAACACGCTGATGTCCAGTGCGGTCTTGAAGCCCTCGCGGCTGGTTTCGTGATAGGGCTTGCTTAATTCATCGCGACCAGCGAACGCAATCGAATGAACCAGCACATCAATTTTTCCAAAATGTTTGGCGGCCTTTTCTGCCACCAACGCGATCTGGTCATCCTTGGTCACGTCACATTCTTCGACCCATTTGCAATCCACCTGCTCGGCGAGCGGTTTCACGCGGCGTTCAAGCATCTCGCCCGCGTAACTAATTCCCAAATTCGTGCCTTCCCGTTTGAACGCCTGCGTAATTCCCCACGCGATCGAACGTTCATTTGCCAAACCAAAAATTAAAGCATTCTTGCCTTCAAGTAAACCCATAACTCCTCCATTTATTGTCATTACGAGAAGGATGATTCTCCCGACGAAGCAATCACCTGATTATTTTGAGATTGCTTCGCCACACCGTCTTGCGTTCGGTGCAGGGAAGAACGGCTCGCAATGACATGATTTTTTACCAGAAACCGCCACGGCTTGGACAGCCACGGCTCTGGCGTACTATTTAAACCCACTCTTGCGCCAATCGTCACGCTCGAATCGGGGACGAAAATCCCCGCCTCGATTCTTAACGGGGAGCCTGCTTCTGTCAGATCGACATTGTTCTCGCTTTTGGTGATCCCCATTGCCTGACAAATTTTCCCCGGCCCAAACGTATCCCGCCCTTGTCGTCGCTCCAGCATCACATCCACACCCTCCACAGGCTGTATCGCGCGGATCAACACCGCTGCAGGAAATCCTTCCTTCTCCGTCACCGCGTTTAGCATCCAATGATTCCCATACGTAAAATACACATACGCATGACCGGGTGGTCCATACATGGGAGCAGTGCGTTTGGTCAGACCCGCTTTGGCGTGGCAGGCGAGGTCAGTTTCTCCAATGTATGCCTCGGTTTCGGTGATG
Organism: Chloroflexota bacterium; assembly: GCA_016875755.1. Lineage (GTDB taxonomy): Bacteria > Chloroflexota > Anaerolineae > Anaerolineales > Villigracilaceae > Villigracilis. The sequence continues at coordinate 1,680 of VGOX01000263.1, read as the reverse complement.
TATCCCGCCAATTTCACACCATCTAGAATCCGCACCAATCGTGCGCCGATCAACTCACGGGCGACGGTCAATGTGGGGCGGTTGTAGAAAGAGTGGGGAAGGGGTTTTGTCATGTGAATGACGACAGACGATGGACCGTAGACCATCGTCTGTCGTCCACGGTCTGTGGTCTATTTGAATCTCGGGTCTCGTTGAAGGGTCAACCGCAATCCTTCTTCTAATTTGATCGAAGTGGTAAACCGTAGTTTTTCCTTCGCAAGAGATAGATCTGCTTTCATGTGCGAGACGCCCCCCGATGTTTGGGCGTTGTAGACCACATTGGCTTTGCTGTTGGTCACTTCAAGAACGATGCTGACCAAATCCTTGATGGAGGTTTCCACTCCCGAACCTACATTGATGACCAACCCATTGACATTGGGAGCTGTCGCTGATGCCACCATCGCGCTGACCACATCATCCACATAGACGTAATCGCGGGTTTGATTACCGCCACCATGCGCGACCAACGTCCCGCCACGCAATGCCTGACGCAGGTAATGCGGCACGACAGGTGGGTGCGATGGCGGCAAGTGTTGACCTGGTCCATAGGCGTTGAAGATACGCAGGCTGACTGTTTCGATATTCCACAAATTGCCGATCGTACGGACGTAATATTCTGCGGCGAGCTTCGAAACAGCGTATGGCGAGCGCGGGTTGGGGGTGGCGGACTCTGTCAGTGTGGTATCTCTCAAGTCGCCGTATACAGCCCCGGATGAAGCCAGAACGACGCGCTTGACTCCCACATCCCGCATGGCTTCCATCAGTGCCACAGTCCCACCGACGTTGACATCGTTATAGTCCCGCGGGTAGAGAATGGATTCAGGGACGGAAACGCGTGCGGCGAGATGATAGACCACATCCACATCTTGAAGCAGCGTCCACAATTTGGGGCGGTCACTGACATCGCCGCGTGTAAAGTGGACATCAGGCGCGAGCACTTTGGGGTCGCCTGTGGATAGGTCGTCCAGCCCGCGGACTTGGTGTCCCTCACGGGCGAGGTGGTTTGCAAGCGAAGAACCGAGGAATCCCGCGGCTCCGGTGATTAGAAAATTCATATTTGAGATTATAGCATTGGATTTTGAATGACTTTCAAAACTGGTGCCTGTTTTTGATTGACTCGTATGGGTTCGTATGTTATTCTTGTCGGCGCTAGGAAAACGGTAAGTTACGTTGGTTTGAAGAACATCAACAGCTCACGGTTTGACCGTGGGCTGTTTTGTTTTGACCTCCGATGGAACAAACAGATTGACCTACATATTTCAATTGCCATAGGAGGCAAAACATGTCTGACAGAATTATTGGAACAGTAAAGTGGTTCAACGGTGATAAGGGCTTCGGCTTCATCGAACGCGAAGGTGGACCGGACGTTTTCGTCCATTTCTCCGCCATTCAGGGTGACGGCTACCGTAACCTGCAAGAAGGCCAGAAGGTCGAATTCACTGTTGAGAAGGGCCCCAAGGGTCCCCAGGCTACGAACGTTACCGTTCTGAGCTAAGTCAACAAAAAAGGAGCCTGATGCGTAAGCATCAGGCTCCTTTTTGATTTAATCGAGTAGGGAGCGGCGGCTAACCGCTCCCTCTCACACCACCGGACATGCGGGTCCGCATCCGGCGGTTCAATGAGAATAACGTGATTGGTTGT
>VGOX01000262.1 GCA_016875755.1 Chloroflexota bacterium | reverse complement strand
CAACATCTTCAACATTCCCGACTTCCTCTGCAACGCTGGCGGCGTCACCACCTCCTACTTCGAACAGGTGCAGAACGACATGAACTTCTACTGGGGCAAGGAAGAAGTACTCGAAAAACTTGACCAGAAGATGACCTCCGCCTTCAACAGCGTGCTCGACCGTAGCGAGAAGGAAAAGGTCTACATGCGCGACGCGGCGTACATGGTTGCGATCGACCGTGTGGTCAAAGCGATGGAACTCCGCGGCTGGCTGACGGGTAGTGCGTAAGATAGTGAATAGGAAATAGAAAATAGTGGACTTGTTTACAGACAAGTCCACTATTTTTTTATCGCCTCTTTATTAACGGATGCTTGATTCTGCTTTCTGACGCTTTCTCCTCCTGTGATATTTGATACAATCACCCTATATCCTACTCACTATCCCCCGAGGTAACCAATGTCCAAACCAACCTTCAAATGGGACGATCCGTTCCTGTTCAACGACCAACTGACCGACGAAGAACGCATGATCCGTGATGCTTCGCGGAAATACTGTCAGGACAAACTCATGACGCGCGTCCTCGAAGCGAACCGACAGGAAGTCTTCCACCGCGAGATCATGACCGAAATGGGCAGCATGGGCTTCCTTGGCGCCACCATCCCCGAAGAATACGGCGGCGCGGGTTTGAACCATGTCGCCTATGGATTGATCGCCCGCGAAGTAGAGCGCGTGGATAGTGGCTATCGTTCCGCCATGAGTGTGCAATCGTCGCTGGTGATGTACCCCATCTTCACGTATGGGACTGAAGAACAGCGCAAGAAATACCTGCCCAAACTCGCCAGCGGAGAATGGGTCGGCTGCTTCGGGCTGACCGAGCCGAATCATGGCAGCGACCCCGCCAGCATGGAAACCAAAGCCAAAAAAGTGGATGGCGGTTATATCGTTCACGGAAACAAAATGTGGATCACCAACTCCCCCATCGCAGATGTGTTTGTCGTGTGGGCAAAACTTGATGGTGAGATTCGCGGCTTCATTCTTGAAAAAGGCATGAAAGGTTTATCTGCGCCGAAGATCGAAGGCAAGTTCAGTCTGCGCGCCAGTTCCACAGGTGAGATCGTGATGGACGAAGTCTTTGTCCCCGAAGAAAATATCTTCCCGGAAGTGAAAGGCTTGAAAGGTCCGTTCGGATGTTTGAACAAGGCGCGGTACGGTATTGCGTGGGGCGCGTTGGGCGCGGCAGAATTTTGCTGGCATGCGGCGCGGCAATACACACTCGACCGCCCGCAGTTCGGACGTCCGCTGGCGGCGAATCAGTTGATCCAGTTGAAACTTGCGAACATGATGACGGAGATCACATTGGGATTGCAGTCTGTTCTGCGGGTGGGGCGTTTGCTCGACGAAGAGAAAGGCACTCCTGAAATTATCTCACTCGTCAAGCGAAATTCATGCGGCAAGGCACTGGATATTGCCCGCACCTCCCGCGACATGCACGGCGGCAACGGCATCTCGGACGAGTACCACGTCATCCGCCATGTGATGAATTTGGAGTCGGTCAATACGTATGAAGGCACGCATGATGTCCATGCGTTGATTTTGGGACGGGCGCAAACGGGAATTCAGGCGTTCGGACCGTAGACGACGGACGATAGACCGTCAAAAATTCACGGGCACAGCATTGCTGTGCCCGTGTTTTGTTACAGGGTGAAAACAAGTGATGGTTAGAAACAGGCTTGAGTTTTAGTTGATGCGTTACGGTTCCAGCGGATAGCCTGCGGTGTACCAGGCTTCAAATCCGCCGAGCATGGCTTGCACGTTGGTGTATCCGTTATTGATCATGAGGAACGCCGCACGGGCGCTCGTATGTTCGCTCGGTCAGGTGCAGTAGGTGATGATCCACTGGTCTTTTTCGAGCGAGAGATTTTGGATGCCGCTGCCCTCGAAATTTTGCAGGGGGATGGAGATCGCGCCTGCAACGCGGGAGGCGGCAAAAGACCCTGCGCTTCGCACATCCACAATGACGGCTGCTCCTGAATCCAGTGCGGCTTTGGCGTCGCGGACGGAGATACGTGGCACTTCGTCTTCAGATCGTAAGAGGACAGTGGTATCCGCCGCATCTTGTGACGGAGATGCGGAGCAAGCATAGGCCGTAAGTAATATCAATGTAATACCGAGTAATTTAAGTTTCATATGCATCCTTTGATAAAAACAAACGATGGACAACGATCTGCTGTCCATCGTTTGTGGTTGGGAATATATTACAACTGGCAATAACGATCGACGCGCTTGCCGATGATGGCGAGGCTGTCTGCCCAGAACTTCTTGGTGCGGATGTTGATGCCGAACTTGTCCGCGAGGTCGGCGGCGCGTGCTTCACCTGTGGCAGCGAGCAGTTCTTTGTAGGCGGGCACGAACTCCGCGCCGCGTTTCTGGTAGATGGCATACAAGCCCGTGGCGAAGAGCAACCCGAATGCATACGGATAGTTATAGAACGAGAAACCCGCGGAATAGTAATGGGGTTTCCACGTCCACATGTATTTCTGGAGGAATTTCTCATCCACTCCGTCGCCGAAAGTGGCTTTCTGGGCGCGTTCCATGATGTCGTTGATTTCGTCGGCCGCGAGTTCGGATTTGGCGCGGCGTTCGAAGACTTCCTTCTCGAACAGGTAGCGCGAGTAGATATCAACGACGACCTGCGAGGCGTTGTTCAATTGCGCTTCGAGAATGGCGAGCACTTCCTGCGGGTCGGTGGTTTGGGCAAGGGCGGCTTCGGTGGCAATGGTCTCGCACATGATCGAAGCGGTCTCGGCAAGCGTCATTGGGGTTTGTTGCTGGAGCGGGGTCTTGTTTGTTGAATAGGCACACTCATTGTGGAAGGCGTGACCGAGTTCATGTGCCAGTGTGCTGACCTGGTCGAAGGAGCCGTCAAAGTTGGAGAGGATGCGGCTTTCCTTGACCGCCTCCACACCCATGCAGAATGCGCCGCCGCGTTTGCCTTCGCGCTGTTCGCCGTCGATCCAGCCGCTATCAAAGGCGCGCTGTGCAAAGGCGCCGAGGTCGGGTGAGAATTTATTGAAGTTGCCGACGATGAACTCGCGGGCTTCGTCCCATGAATAGACTTTGTCGGTTTTGCCGAGCGGGGCGAAGAGATCCCACCAGGCGAGTTGTTCCTTGCCGATCAGTTTCGCCTTGTGTTTGAAATAGCGGCGGAACATGGGGAAGGAATCCTTCATCGCGCCGAGCATGGCTTCGAGCGTGGCGCGGTCCATGCGGGCGGAGTCGATGGAGGCGTGGATGTTGTCTTCGCGCCCGCGTTTTTTATCGAGGACGAGGGTTTCGCCCTTCACGCCGTTAAGACAGGCAGCAAGGGTTTCCTGCACTTCTGCCCAGGCTTTGTTCTCGGCTTCGTAGCCGCGGCGGCGGGTGGCTTCGTTGGGATGTGAGCGCAGGTTGATGAGCGCGGGCATCGGCATCTTTTTCACTTCGCCGTCGAGTTCAAAGTCCACGGTCATTTGCGAGGTCAATGTCCCTTGCAGTTTGCCGAAGGCGTTGCCGCCGCTCAGGGTCAGTTCTGCGGCGAGGGTTTCTTCCGCTTCGCTCATCAGATATTTGGATTGCTCCGCCGCTTCAAGCAGGATGAATTCATGCGCCTTCGCGGCAGGGTTGGTCTTGACAGCTTTCTTGATGGCGGCTTTACCGAGTTTGCCTGCCCAGGCTGTAAAACGGGTATTGAGCACGCTGGTCTGCACGTTCATCTGCTCGAACTCAGAGAGGATGCGCATGGCTTCCTTGTCCCGCGAGTCGGTGGTAATGAAGGAGTAGATATAAGGCCCAATGGTGCCGGACAGCTCATAGAGTGTGTTGAAGCGTTCCACTGATTCGCCGAGGATCTTGCCGAGTTTCTTCGGGTCGGTACTGGCATCTGCCTTGCCTGCTTTTTTGAGGAAGGCTTCCATGTCATCAAGCATGGATTTGAAGGATTTGACAGCGTTCTTGAATTGTTTTGAATCTAGCGAGGGATAGACGTTGGTCATATCCCAGCGGGGTGCGGAAACGGTCATGGTGACTCCTTTTAGAATGGATTGGGTAAGTATAAAAAATCGAAAACTTAGGGTCTACAATCAATTAACTTTCCATAATGTCATTGCGAGCCGCCGCTCTTGGTTTTTGGCGGCGAAGCAATCTCGGTAGCAGTGAGGGGATTGCTTCGGGCAGAGAGCAAGATCGCCCTCGCAAAGACATAGTGGCTCTTTGGGATTTCGCGTGGCGGTGCCATATATGGTGGTGCTCCGATTAAGCAAACCTGCGATAGCCTTCGATATCAAGGTAGAGCCGTTGGAACAAAGTTGTGTTGCGAAGAATGCCGTAACA
>VGOX01000261.1 GCA_016875755.1 Chloroflexota bacterium | reverse complement strand
AAACATAATGCCTACCTGGAGGATTACGCGGGTCTGGTTTTGGCGCTTTTAGCGTTGTATCAATCTGACCCGAATAAAGAGTGGTACCTTTGGGCTTTGAAACTCGCCGACGAAATGATTGAGCGCTTTACCGATCCAAATGGAGGTTTTTTCGATACTCGTAATGACCATGAAACCCTATTGGTAAGACCAAAGGATATTCAAGATAATGCCACCCCATCTGGGAATGCACTCGCCGCTACTGCGCTACTTGAATTAGCTGCATTTGGGGATCGTCTTCATTGGCGTGATCTGGCAGAAAAAATGCTTTCCTCAGTATATGCTGTGATGCTACGCTACCCGACAGGCTTCGCGCAATGGCTGTGTGCGGCTGATTTTGCAGTTGGTCCGACTCGTGAGGTGGCAATTATTGGTGACTCACAGCATACCAAAACCAAAGAATTATTGAATACCCTTTGGAAAACGTTCCGGCCCCGACAGGTAACTGCGATTTCCAATTACCCGCCGGAGCCAGATGCGCCAGCCTTGCTGAAGGATAGACCTTTATTTAATGATCTCCCAACAGCTTATGTGTGTCAGGGATTTGTTTGTTTACAGCCTGTCAATTCGCCAATTGAGATGGCTTCCCAACTGGCGGGCAACTCAAATCCTTAGTGAGCCATCAGACCATAACTACCGACTGATAACCGTGCTGAAAACACAACTCCGTTTGTACGATTGGGTACACCATTACGAAAAAATGTTGTATGACAATGCCCAGCTTGCCTTGAGTTACCTGCATGGATACCTCATCACTGGTGAAGCAAGGTATCGCCAAATATGCGAGGAGACATTGGATTTCATCCTGCGTGAAATGACCCATCCTGATGGAGGATTTTACAGCAGTCTTGATGCCGACTCGGAAGGCGAGGAAGGCAAATTCTACGTCTGGTCACAAGACGAAATTCAAAACGCACTTGGCGAGGATTTCGATTTTTTCAAATCAGCCTACGGGATCATTCCACAAGGCAATTGGGAAGGGAAAACAATCCTACACCGCGCGCTTGATGATACTTCGCTTGCCGCGCGCTTCCAACTGGACCTTGAGCAGGTTCCCATCAAACTGGCTGATTGCCACTCAAAGCTGTTGGCGCTCAGAAGCATGCGCGTCAGGCCTGGCACAGACAACAAAGTTCTTGTCATGTGGAACGCATTGGCAATGTCCGCTTTCGCTGAAGCAGGCCGCTATTTGGGCAGACAAGATTATACGGATGCAGCCATTCGAAATGCCCATTTTCTGATGGACAATCTGTATATTCATGACCGCTTATTTCGCTCGTGGCGCGAGGGGCAAGCAAAACATAATGCTTATTTGGAAGACTACGCAGGGCTGGTGAATGGATTGCTAGCACTATATCAATCTGACCCAAATCCCCAATGGTACAAGGCTGCGCTAAACCTGGCAGATCAAATGGTTCTTCATTTTGCAGACCCGAACGGCGGCTTCTTTGATACCCGCGATGATCACGAAACCCTGCTAATTCGTCCCAAGGATATTCAGGATAACGCCACTCCTTGAGGAAACGCGCTCGCCGTCACATCTCTGCTGAAATTAGCCGCTTATGGAGACCGCCTCGAATGGCGGAGTCTCGCAGAAGATATGCTTACTTCAGTATATGATTTTGCATTGCACCACCCAACCGCATTTGCTCAATGGCTATGCGCCGCAGACTTCGCAGTGAGACCAACATACGAAGTGGCAATTCTGGGAGACCCCACACACTCCGCGACAAAAGAATTGACCCAGGCGCTTTGGAAAGATTACCGACCCAGGTTGGTGGCGGCAATTTCTGCATATCCACCAGAGGCGGGGACGCCAGCTTTGCTCAATGACCGTCCGTTATCAAATGGGCTGCCAACCGCTTACGTTTGCCAGAACTTCGTCTGTCTTAACCCTGTTAATCTTGCGCATGAGATGGAGAAACAATTATTGAATCGTTCAAACAAATGAAGGCTGCTCAGGTGCAATCTTCCAGCCGCGAAGAAACTACAGAGAGCATGAAGCAGGCTGCGGCGGCGAATGAAGCGATGACCAAATCCAGAAACTGACGATCGGCTCGCCTGAAAATCACAACAAGTTCATTATGATGATGTTGAAGGATAAGGATATAAAGGAACTGGACTATTAAATAAAAAGAAGGCTCTCGAAATGAGAGCCTTCTTTTTATTTAAGACTTACCTTCATCGTTCTCGGTTTTTTCAGCTGCATTTTCTTCCTTACTGCCAAGCCCCTCGCGGAAGGATTTAATGCTGCGTCCCAACTCGCCTGCGATCTTGCCAATGCGACCAGGACCAAACAAGAGAATGACGATCACAAGAATGACAATCCATTCTGTACCACGCGGCAAACCCATCATACGACACTCCTTAATTGAATTTCATTTTTATCGTACCACAATTCAATAAAAAAATGTTTAGAGTTCCCTGCGCGAGAGGAAGCCTTCAATAAGGCGGACGGCACGCAACAGGAGAGAGCGCAAGCGGGCAAATAAGCGATAGCGCTTGGGGTAGACATGCCGTTTGGCGGGAATTGGACCTGTCCATTCCACGGTCATGGCGCCCCAGGTAAGCCCGGCACCAAACCCGACAAACACAACCTTGTCGCCGCTTTTGATCTGACCTTTTTCAAGCGCTTCCACAGTGGCAATCGGTATGGAGGCAGTAGAGGTATTGCCGTATCGGTCTACATTGATGATATATTTATCCAATGGCATTTTTAGATATTTTGCGGCGGTTTCAATGATTCGGTAATTTGCCTGATGCGGTACGATCCATTGAACATCATTGGTTGTCAACCCAGCCAGCTCGAGGGATTCTTGAGTGGCACGTCCCATTACACGGGTTGCAAAACGAAAAACTTCTTTTCCATCCATCTGGATGAAATGCTTCCCTTCATGGACGCTCGCCTCTGTTGCTGGGTAGCGCGCTCCACCCCCAAGCAATGTCAACGAATCGGCACCTGAACCATCCGAGTGCATGACAGCGGAGAGAATACCGCCCGGCCGTTCGCTCGCCTGAATGACGAAGGCACCTGCCCCGTCACCGAACAGAATGCAGGTATTTCGGTCCTTCCAATTCACAAAACGAGAGAGGGTCTCCGTGCCGATTACCAATGCATTCTTAATCGAACCGCTGCGGATTGCTTGCGCCGCCATATTGGTCGCGTAGATAAAGCCTGAGCAGGCGGCAGAGAGGTCAAATGCACCAGCCTTGGTCGCACCGATTTGATCCTGAATCAAACAGGCTGTTGCAGGGAATATATATTCCGGGGAAGAGGAGGCACAAATGATCAAATCCAATTCCGTGGGCGCAAGATTGGCAACCTGCAAAGCTTTGATGGACGCCTCCACCGCCAGAGTAGAAGGAAACTCATTCTCTCGGGCAATGTGCCGCTGACGAATGCCCGTGCGGTCACGAATCCACTCGTCATTGGTATCCACCATTTTTGCTATATCGTCATTCGTAAGAACAGGTTCAGGGACAAACATACCCCAACCTGTAATATGCGCATAAGGCATAATTTCTCCTTTATTTGTAGCGGCTCAAGATCAATGTGGCATTGTGCCCGCCAAACCCAAATGAGTTGGACATGGCATGTTCCACTTGCGCAGTACGAGGCTGGTTGGGAACATAATCCAAGTCGCAAACGGGATCGGGGGTTTCGTAATTGATCGTCGGCGGCAAGACACCATTCAGAATCGCCAACGCGCTAAAGACCGCCTCGACGGCGCCAGAAGCACCCAGAAGATGCCCAGTCATTGATTTAGTGGAAGAAACAGGAATTTTATATGCCTGCTCACCGAAAACGGTCTTGATCGCGGCAGTTTCACTCTTGTCATTCAGCGGAGTGGACGTCCCATGCGCATTGATGTATTGAATCTCGTTTACAACCAGACCCGCATCTGCCAATGCAAGGCGCATCGAATTGGCGGCGCCAGCACCGTTCTCAGCAGGTGCAGAGATATGATGCGCATCATCCGTTGTGCCGTAACCGCTGAATTCACACAAAATATTCGCTCCACGGGCTTGGGCGTATTCCAGTGATTCCATAATGAGAACACCCGCGCCCTCACCCATGACAAAACCTTCGCGGTCCTTGTCAAATGGACGGGAAGCCTTTTGATGGTCGTCATTGCGGGTGGAAAGAGCGGTCATGGAATTCATACCCGCCATTGCCAGAGAATTGATAGCTGCCTCTGAAGCCCCTGCTATCATCGCATCCGCAGCACCACGGCGGATCATCTCTGCCGCCTCGCCAAGGGCATTTGTACCTGAAGCACAAGCGGTAGCCAGCGACATGTTAGGTCCGCGGGCGCCAAC
>VGOX01000260.1 GCA_016875755.1 Chloroflexota bacterium | reverse complement strand
TGGCAGTTCACTGGCGGCGCTAATCAATGCGGGTTGTTGGTGTTTGGTGTTTTTTCTGAACATGCGTTGATTGTATTAAATTTTTTCGGTTTTGACGAGGGTTGCTACCCTTTTTGCAGTGGAGTCACTCATGCAAACCGATACCCGCCTTGGAACATTCGAAGAAGTCATTGTCAATGCCAATGACAATATAAAAGCGATAGCTGTTGCCTTGCGCGATCTTGTCATCAAACTTGACGCTGATACATACGAAGTGCCGCGCCCCGGTGAAAAAGCCGCCTCGTATGGGGTCGGTCCAAAAAAAATGAGCGAAGAGTATGTGTATATCATGCCGTTGAAGGATTCCGTCAACCTTGGTTTCTTCCACGGGGCAAATCTAAACGACCCCAAGGGACTGCTTGAAGGCACAGGCGCAAAAATGCGCCATGTTAAAATCCGCTTGTTGACAGACATCAAAAATGCGGAAATCACTGCGTTGATTCGAGCTGCCATCCGTGAGAGAAAAACGGCATTGAAACTGTAAATACAAAAAGTGACGGTCACTTGACCGTCACTTTTTGTATTGCGCCTCGCGTTGTTTCAACACTTCTTCGCGCAATTTTCCCAACCCCAACAAATTCAAAATACTCGAAACGAGAATGTTCATTCGTGCCAATGCGGTAGGCGGGTGGATGAACAGCGCCCGCAACCATGCAGCGAGCGCTTTGGCGGGAAGTCCGCCATCGAGCAGGTAACGCGCATCCACGCGGTGGGCAGAGGCGCGGGCGCGGCGGTTGACTTTTGCCAGCGTGGGCGCAAGATTTTCATCTTGCGCTACGGTTTCCAAAATGCGGAAGGCTTCGCGGCCAAACTCGGCTGCCTTAGCGACGTTCTTCGCTTCGGCATGGTAACGGGCAGATGCCCAAGTTTGATTCACGTGCAAAATCTTCCCATGTTGGGCAATTTGAATCCACAAAAGATGGTCGAGCAGAAAATGGAAATCGAGATTAAGTCCGTTTGTTTTTTGCAAGGCAGAGCGGCGCATAAAGACGGCAGGCTGCCCAATAATTTGGAAACACAATAAATCGTCGAGGGTGAGTTGTTTGTAATTTAGGGTGTTGAAGGTCGCACCGTTTTCGTCCACGGCGAGCATGTTTCCATAGACTAGAACGACATCGGGGTTTTCGTCAAAGACCTGCACGGCGGAGCGAAGCGCTTCAGGGTGGTAAAAATCGTCCGAGTTGAGCCAAGCCACAATGTCGCCAGAGGCGTGGGCAAATCCTTTGTTGATGGCGTCCGCTTGACCTGCATCCTTTTCTGAAATCCAATTATCTATTTTTCGTCCAAACGGCAAGCCGTTTGACTCCACTGCATACTTTTTGATAATCTCCACGCTGCCATCGGTCGAGCCGCCATCCATCACGATGTATTCGATGTGTGGATAATCCTGCTCCAATACCGAGTGGATAGTTTGTTCAAGATATTTCGCCTGATTGTAGGAGGGAGTGATGATGGAGACGCGGGTCATTTTCGGATGTCGTACAACACATACCCATCGCCTTCAGCGAGAATCGGGTATTCGTTCAAAATCTTTTTCAGGTCGGGCTGTTTATCAAATTGACCAAACGCCGTCACAAGGAAATAATCCATGCCCGCAGTTAACTCGTCGAATTTTTCGGCGCTATTTTTATCGGGGTTGCGCACTTCGCTCAAGCCCGTCACCAGCGGCCACAGGCTCACCTTGCGCCAGCCGTACATCATCAGCCGATACCCATAATCATGCGTGAGCGCGATCACCTTGCCATCCGTCGGCACGATCTCACCCACCTCGCTCCAATAGGCAGGCTCATGCCGAAAACTTTCCGCGACGAGAACAGATCGCGCCACATAAGCGTGATAACCGATCACTGCAACCACCACTGCGACAAAACCCACGCGTCCGACTCCGCTGATACCTGCCACACTTTCAGTGAGCGGGTGCAACACCATGGCCAATCCCAGCGCAACGATGGGAATCAATTGAATATGATAATAACTGTGCGTGTACATTTGGAAAGGCAGGGTCAGCCCATATAGCAAATATCCAACCCACAAACTGACCAACAGCCAGCGCATCCGCGGCGGGGCGATGAACGCGCCTGCCATACTGACAAAGAGAACCGTCAAACCGAACAGCCTGCCAACAAAGACCAGCCACTGGTTGTAAAACTCTGTACTGGTAATGAGCTTGATGAGCGCCACCGTCCATGAGAAGAAGTATTCGGTGGAACGTCCCTGATTGAGCAGGACATAAAACAAAAGCGCAGGTACGACCATCAATGCCGCCATCACCCACACCTGTTTCGATTTCCAGAAATCTTTTCCGAGTGTGAACAAGACCAGCGCAATTGCCGCCGCACCCACGAAGAAAGCAATCACGATCTTTACAAAAGTTGCAAAACCGAGGAATACCCCCGCGAGAATTGCCCATTTCCACGTCAGCGTGCCGCCCAATGCATCACCAGCAAGCAGTGGTGAATGATCCTCGCTCCAGCGATAGAGGAAATAAATGCCAATGACGAAAGCCGAAGTCATCAATGGGTCTGGCTGAAAGGAGCGGCTGGCTTCGACAGAAAACGGCAGGACAAGATAATATGCCAGCCCAAGCAACGCCGCCCACGGAGAGACAGCACGGCGCATCAGGTCGAAGAGGGCAATGCCTGCTGCCAACCAGAAGAATGTCTCCCAGACACGCGCCGCAACGATGGTTTCACCTGTGACGAGATAGGTATATCCCACGATCGATTCGATGACCGGCGGTTCATACTTCCCCACTGAGTTGGCAAAAGAGGCGGCGAGGGTTTTTTGTTCCTCTGTTGCGGAAGGCAATACAGAATAATAGATCTCGCGCGCGACCAGTGAATTACGCAACTGCCGCGAAGGGTGAAAGTCCAGCGGCGGGTCGGTAATGTCGAGGAGACGAAGAAGTCCGCCGAGGGCGAGGAGAATGACGAAGAGGACATACCAGGTTTGAGGTCGGGAGAGAGGCGTGGTTTTCATTGAGTCAGATCAGAAGAGGGAATTGTAGTCCACTTTTGGGAAGACGGTCAGCTTGCCGCCGACGGTTGCATCCAGCACTTCGCGCCCCGTTTTAGCGTAGGCTTCACGCGCCATGATGTAACCGACTTCGGATGTATCGAGGTCGGGCAATTGCCATTTGACACCCTTGCCAAAATAATTGGGCATGAAGTGATTAGGGTCATCGCCTTCGGAGACGACGGTCTTGTTCGCATCACCTTTGGAGGCGAAGTTGTGATCAACTCCGATGAGAATGGCTTGTTCGATGCCCATGTGAAAGGCAAGTTGCAGCGCGAGGTTGGTGACGGTTGCGCCCTCCCATACGCGGTGGCGGGCGTCAGTTGTGAAGCGCGGACCAGTGTAGGTGGTGTAAACGAATGTGGGGAGATTGGATATTGGCAATTGGGGGTTATAGTGACGATACGAGCGCCAAGCGATAAATTGCGGAACTTGCAACGCGAGGAAGTCATTTACAAATTGCTCGACAACAAGGTCGTTGGTGACGCAAATATACGAGGTTGTAAACCCCATTTCGGGAAAGGCAAGGTAGATGCGGTTCATCCCAAATGTGATCTCGTTCTTGAGCTTACTGAGATCGGTCTGCTTGAGTGAAGGTCCATTGCCGATGATGAAAGCGCGTTTGCCTTTGTGAATATTCTTCGACGCAGCAAGACGTTTGATACTCTCGCGCCGCCAGGGATGAAGATAGGCAGCGGGAAGTTCTGGAACGCGGCGAATGGAATCATACATGTTTCGCGCCAATTGCCAGAGAGGTTGAGGGACGAATGATTTGAGAGTTTGTTTCATGCGGGGAGGAATTCTTTTCGCGAGAGGTAAAGTGCAATGAGCGTAACAAGATTTACAAGCATGAAGAGAATATCGATCACGCCGACTTGATCAAAGATCGTGAGTATGATGTTCAATGCGAGAATAGTGAATGCCAGCCAATATCCCAAACGGCTTTTGCGGTTCAATTGATAATAACAAAACACCATCACGGCAGCATCTGCAAACATGGCAAAGGCATAGAAGACGTATAAAGTGGGATTATCCCCATTTCGCATCAAGGAGCCGATACCAAACACCGCAAGAATGATCGCAGTAAACAGAAACAGATATCGCGTGATTTGAAAAGGAGAGAGTTTCATTCTATTATTCAGTGCTTAGTCTTGCCGTTGCGCCGCCATCCACGATCATGGCCTGACCTGTCATAAACGACGATTGTTCATTGTCGGCAAGGAAATAAATGGCCTGCGCGATCTCTTCAGGAGTTCCCACCCGCCCATTGACGGTTTTACGGGCGAGGTTATCCAGCCGTTCCTGCACG
>VGOX01000259.1 GCA_016875755.1 Chloroflexota bacterium | reverse complement strand
TCCACGATGAGCAAGCCATAAAAGCCGAGCGCTTGCTTTTGCAAACCGTCGTCGGCGCGCTCAAAGATCATCCCGGTGTGTGGATGTGGAACCTCGGCAACGAACCGGATCTCTTCGCCTGGCCCAATTCATCGGATGAAGGCGCGGCTTGGGTCAAGGAAATGGTGACCTTGATCAAATCCATAGACCCGAAGCGACCGGTCACCATCGGTTTGCACGGTGACGGCATCCACCGCGATAACGGACTGCGCGTGGATAAGGTCTACGCCAACACAGATATCGCCGTGATGCACTCCTACCCCATGTACTCAGACTGGGCACGCAAACCGCTCGACCCGGATTACGTCCCCTTCACTTGCGCCATCACTGCCGCATTAGCAGGCAAACCTGTACTAATGGAAGAGTTCGGCGGCTGCACAGCCCTACCAGGCGAAGCCAGCTACATGATGAAGTGGACAGAAACAAATGGACGTGACCGTGAGCAATTCATGGCAAGCGAAGAAGATTTTGCCGAATTCCTCAGCCTTACCATTCCGAAACTTCAGCACAGCGGTGCAACCGGTGCCATGCTTTGGTGCTACGCCGATTACATTCCCGAATTATGGAATGTGCCGCCCTGTCAGAATGCTATACATGAACGCTTCTTTGGGCTCGTCCGCCCGGATGGTTCGCTCAAACCGCACGCCAAAGTGATTCAAGAATTCGCCAAGACCAAGCCAATGGTTCAGCCCATTCCTGAATACGCCAAGATCACCATTAATGCAGACGAGTTCTATAAAGAACCGCTGGGCAATCTGGTGGATCTATATGCTGAATACTTAAGAAAGATGGAAAGCTAAACATGAAAAAACTGATCATCAATTCAGACGACTACGGCCGCAGCCCCGAAATCTCCGAAGGGATTCGCCTCGCACACAGGCATGGTGTCGTTACATCAACCACTTGTATGATGAACATCCCCACCACAGCAGATGATGTGCGCCTGGCTGTAAAAGAAACACCCACGCTCGGGCTGGGAGTCCACCTGGTGTTGACGATGGGAAAGCCCGTCTTAAAGCATGAGGCGGTCAAATCGGTCACCGATGCCAATGGCGATTTCTTCAAATACACACCCTTCATTGAGAACATTCCCAATTTGAAGATCGAAGAAGTTAAAGCCGAATGGCGCGCACAGATCGAAGCCTTCGTCACAGCCGCCGGGAAGAAGCCCGACCACCTCGACTCGCATCACCATTCTTCCTATTTCGCGCCAGAACTCTTTCGCGCCATGCTCGAACTGGCAAAGGAATACAACTGCCCGATTCGTTATCCATTTGCAAACCGTATCTCTGGTGAGTTGAGTGAAACCTACAAACAGTCTCCTGCGTTGCTCAAAGAATTTGCCCCGAAACATCCCGACGTGTTTTTTGTAGATTTTTACGATAAGCAAGCCACGACGGATGTGCTGACTGAATTGATCTTAAATGTCGGCGAAGGAACCACTGAGCTGATGTGTCATGTTGGCTTTGTACCCGACGCCTTTACGAAAGAGTCTATATACAACAAGCCGCGCCAGCGTGAACTCGGCATCATGCTCGACCCTGCTGCGCGGACTTTGATCGAAAAGCTTGGTATTAAGTTGATTACATTTGCGGAGCTATAGCAGCAAAATCCACAAGAAAACAAGCGCACCTACAGCACTACCAATTTACTTATTTACACATAACCTACATATTCAATCAATCAAGGAACTTGCACATGTCTAAAATCGAATCCCTGCTCGCTCAAATGACACTCGAAGAAAAGATCTCCATGCTCGCCGGTTTTGAACTTTGGTTCAGCACAGGCGTACCGCGCCTTAACATTCCCGCCTTCCGCATGGCAGACGGCCCGAACGGCGTACGCGGCATCTGGAGCGAGATGTCTCCCACCTCGGCAGCGACTCCTGTTGGCATGGCACTCGGCGCAACCTGGAACCCTGATCTTGTTGAGCAGGTCACAAATGTCCTTGCCGATGAAGTGCGAGATAAAGCCGGGCATGTGCTTCTCGCACCCACGGTCAATATCCATCGCACACCGATTGCAGGACGCAACTTCGAATGTTTTGCCGAAGATCCATATCTCAGCGGCATCCTCGCTTCTTCCTATATCAAAGGCTTGCAGGACAAAGGCATTGGAGCATGCATCAAGCATTTCATTGCCAACGATCAGGAGTTTGAACGCAACTCCATGAGCTCCGAAGTAGATGAACGAACCTTGCGTGAAATTTACCTTGAGCCGTTCCGCATTGCCATTCGCAAATCAAACCCATGGGCGGTCATGTCTTCCTACAACCGTGTCAATGGAGTCTATGCCTGCGAATATGACCACACCCTGCTCGAGATCCTCAAAGGCGAATGGGGCTACGATGGCATCGTCATCTCCGATTGGTACGGCACCTACGATACGAACGTCCCCAACGGCGGGCTTGACATCGAAATGCCCGGTCCCGCACGCTGGATGTCTGAAGAAGTTGTCAAACGCGCGATGGATGAAGGTTCATTAACAGAAGAAGGTATCAACAACAAAGTCGCACGCCTGCTGCGCTTTTTAGAAAAAGCCGGTCTGTTGGATACGCCTCCGCACAAAAATGAAGTTGCAAACAACAATCCAAAGCATCGCAAGATCTTGCGCGAAGCCGCCGGTGAAGCGATCGTCTTGCTCAAGAACAAGAAAGATATTTTGCCTCTAAAGAAGGTCAAACACATTGCGGTGATCGGTCCACATGCCGAACGCGCCAGCATTTTCGGCGGCGGCAGTTCTTCCGGTTTCCGTCCGCATTATGTGATCTCGCCTCTCGAAGGCATCAAGAACCGTGCAGGCAAAAAAATAAAAGTGGATTACGCCCCCGGATGCCACATCTTTAAAACCCTGCCGACTCCTGCTCCCAAACTTTTCTCAACAGCAGACAACCACCTCGGGCTTAACCTGAGCCTGTTCAATGGAACCGAGTTCTCAGGACCCGCAGCCTTTTCCGACGTCACCCCGTTCGTAGATCATGGCTGGTTCTATGTCTCTGTTCCGAATGTAAATCAAAACTCCTTCTCCATGATCCAGGAAGGTTTCTTTACGCCCAAGGAAAGTGGAAAACATAAACTCTCGCTCAGTGGTGTGGGTTGGAGCAAACTCTACCTTGATGGCAAGTTGTTGATCGACCATAGCAATGACACAGATATGGGACGTGAGATCATCAAGGAAGTAAAACTCGAAGGCGGAAAAGCATATCCCATCCGCATGGAGTTTTATTGGAAAGGCACATCGATCTGGCGCTCCGTCAAATTGGGGCATCTCCCACCGCAGTCTGAAGACTTGATGGCTGAAGCCGTAAAACTCGCCAAAAAAGCGGATGTGGTCATTGTGGTTGGAAGTTTAAACGCAGAATGGGAAGCTGAAGGCTTCGACCGCGTGGACATGAAACTACCCGGCGCACAAAATGAGTTGATCGAACGGGTGGCAAAAGCCAACAAGAACACAGTTGTCGTGGTTAACACCGGCTCGGCTGTGGAAATGCCCTGGGAAGATAAAGTGGCGGGCATTGTGCAACTCTGGCTCAACGGACAAGAAATGGGCAACGCCCTCGCAGACGTGCTCTTTGGCGATGTTACACCTTCAGGTAAATTGCCAACCACCTTCCCTGTCCGCCTGGAAGATAACCCGGCATACATCAACTATCCCGGCGAGAACAGCCAGGTCCGTTATGGTGAGGGTATCTTCGTTGGCTATCGCTATTACGACACCAAGAAACTCGCTCCGCTCTTCCCGTTTGGGCATGGGCTTTCTTATACGACATTCGAATACAGCAACCTACGGCTGGACAAAAAATCTCTTAATCCAAACGAAACGTTGATTGTTAAAGTGGATGTGACCAACACTGGCAAAGTAACCGGCAAGGAAGTGGTGCAGTTGTACGTACGTGATGTCAAAGCGACCATGGCAAGACCGGAAAAGGAACTAAAAGGTTTTGCCAAAGTGGAACTCAAAGCGAAACAGAAGAAAACCGTCACTTTTACGCTCGACCGTGAAGCCTTTTGGTATTTCGACACACTCAAGAACGAATGGAGCACTGAAGCAGGCGAGCATGAGGTTTGGGTCGGCAGCTCAAGCCGTGATGTAAGAGAGAAGCGCAGCATCCAGCTGGAGCCGGAAGCACGCACGTCCCGTTTTCATACCGGGCTCTCCGTCAAATCCTTGATGGCAGATGCAGATGCAAATCGGGTGTTGATGAAGCACACGGCAGGTCCGTTGATGATGGCAGACCTCAACACAATTGGCGAAATGACTCTGGATGAGATTGCGGCGAAATTCCCCGAAGCCCTGTCAAAGAGCCGCATGAAACAAATCGACTTGG
>VGOX01000258.1 GCA_016875755.1 Chloroflexota bacterium | reverse complement strand
TCCCCCTTTAGTCGATTGTTTTCATCCCGCAGGCGTTGATTCTCCACTCGCAACTCTCGCACCTCGCGGCTTAGTTGTTCCACTACATTCAATAGCCGCTTCACTAATTCGCGAGCGTTCTCTTCCTGGATTGCGTTTAGTTCAATATCGTCAAACATGCTGGCGTTAGTTTACCCGTTTATCTTTGTTCCGGGTGTTTTCAATTATTTACTGCTCTTCCCACGATTTATTGAGAAGATACGTTTTTATTCGCAATTTTGGTGTGGAATGAGGTTGTTGCAATTCGGCTGAATTCACATTCGTAAAAGAAATGGGGAATTAAGATAAAACAGGTCAGAGCAACTCTGACCTGTTTTATCTTAATTCTGGTTGCCACAAAATTATATATAATGTACAATCCGTGCCACTCGGAGCAATCGTATGCAAGCCTTTGAAATCACCCAACTTATCTCTCAGCAGAAAGACTCACGCGCCGCCTATCTCGAATTCCTCAACGTCCCAGACCTCAGCATGGGACTATACGTCCTCCCTGCAGGCGGCACCGATCCCCAATCGCCGGACTTGGAAGATGAAGTTTATTACGTAGTGAGCGGAAAGGCGCAGATCAAAGTCGCAAATGAAAACCGCGTGGTGCAAGCAGGGTCAATTGTGTATGTGGCAAAAAACGTAGTGCATCGCTTTCATTCGATTGAGGAAGAGTTAACAATTTTAGTCTTCTTTGCGCCAGCGGAAAATTCAAATAGACCGTAGACCCGTAGACAACTGCCTTCAAGATTTACGGTCAGCGGTCTGCCGTCCGCGGTCTCTTTTAGGAGCTTATGCTAAACCTCAAAACCACTCCCTTCCACGAACGGACGTCCGCGTTGTGCCAGCCGCAGAACTGGCGCAAGTGGGCGGGATATTTCGCTGCAGGCTCGTACGAGCACACGCTCGACCGCGAGTATTGGGCGATCCGCAATGCCGCAGCGTTGATCGATGTCTCGCCGCTGATCAAGTATGTGATTAAAGGCAAAGATGCGGCGGCTCTGTTGCATCGTGTCACCACCCGCGACATCCACAAAATGAAAGTGGGACAAGTCGCATACACGGGTTGGTGTGACGAGGAAGGCAAACTGATCGACGATGGCACGGTCTCGCGCCTCGAAGAGCAGACCTTCCGCCTGACTGCCGCGGAACCGAATCTGCGCTGGCTGACGATGAACGCTGTCGGCATGGATGTCTCCATCACCGAAGTGACCGATGAAGTGGCGGCGCTCAGTTTTCAAGGACCAAATACCCGCAAGGTGTTGAACAAAGTCACCGAGAAACCAGTTGACGAGTTGAAGTACTTCCGCATGATGACGAACAAAATTCACGGCGCGGAAGTGACCATTTCCCGCACGGGCTACACTGGCGACCTCGGCTACGAGATTTGG
This sequence comes from Chloroflexota bacterium, assembly GCA_016875755.1. Lineage (GTDB taxonomy): Bacteria > Chloroflexota > Anaerolineae > Anaerolineales > Villigracilaceae > Villigracilis. The sequence goes on along the minus strand of VGOX01000258.1, from coordinate 2,968 downwards.
ATGGACGCAAAGAACGCGCTCAATGTGTGGGACGCGCTCATGGATGCTGGCTCTGATTATGGCATCACCCCCGTCGGCATTTTGGCAATGGACATGGCGCGTGTGGAAGCGGGTCTATTCATGCTCGATGTGGATTACACATCGTCATCGCACGCATGGATCGAATCGCAGAAGTCCTCTCCCTTTGAATTAGGTTTGGATTGGACAATTGCGCTCGACAAGCCTGGCTACTTCGTCGGTCGCCGCGCGCTGGAAAAAGAAAAGCGCGAAGGTCCAGCATGGAAGATGGTCGGTTTGGAAGTGGATTGGGTGGGCATGGAACAGTTATTCGGCAAGGTCGGCTTGCCCCCGCAAATCCCTGGCTCGGCTGTGCGCGGAAGTTTGCCGATCTTTGTCGGCAACGTACAGGTTGGGTATGCTTCCACCTCCACATGGTCGCCTGTGCTAAAACGCTACATAGCCCTCGCCCATTTGCAGAAACCATACTACGAAGCCGGCACCGATGTGCGCATGGAAATTACGGTTGAGCATCACCGTCGGCATGCGCCTGCCAAGGTGGTCAAGCTGCCGTTCTACGAGCCTGAGTGGAAGAAGAAATAGGACGATAGACCACAGACGATGGACGATGGTTTTCCATGGTCCATCGTCTACCGTCCATCGTCATTATAGGAATTATTCATGACATCTAATCAATACGACGCAATCATCATCGGCGGTGGTCACAACGGACTTGTGGCTGGCGCATACCTTGCCCGTGCTGGCAAGAAAGTGGTCGTGCTCGAACGCCGACCTATCGTCGGCGGCGCGGCAGTGACCGAGGAGATTTTCCCCGGGTTCAAATTCACCGAATTTTCTTATGTGGTGAGTTTGTTGCGCCCGGAGATCATCCGTGACTTGGAACTGCCCAAACATGGATTAAAGATTCTCCCATTGCCAAGCACCTTCACTCCCATGGAAAACGGCGACTACCTTGCCGCATGGGATGACCACGACTTGACGCGCCGCGAGTTGTATCGTCACTCGCCCAAAGACGCCGAAGCCTATGACGAGTACGCCCGTGTCATGGCGCGTGCCGCGAAAGCCATCAAACCGATCATCAATTTGATTCCGCCTGACCCCTCATCGATGACCCCGCGCGATCTGATGGGTTTGCTTAAGGTTGGGCAATACGCTGCGAGTCTTTCTGAAAAAGAACTCTATGCAGTCGCCAAACTCGCCACACAATCCTCCGCGGATTTGCTCGAAGAGTGGTTCGAGTTCGACGCGCTCAAAGGCACCAAAGCCGCCAGCGGAATCATCGGTACCTATCTCGGACCGCGCTCTCCCGGCACGGCGTATGTGCTGCTTCATCACTACATGGGCGAAATTGACGGCGCCTTCCGCGCGTGGGGTTTTGCCAAGAACGGCTCTGGCGGAGTCAGCGGCGCGATCTACAACGCGACGCAAGCGCTTGGGGTGGAGGTCAGAGTCAACGCAAGCGTGCAGCAGGTCAAGGTCAAGGGTGGACGCGCCGTAGGCGTCATCCTCGAAAACGGCGATGAACTCGATTCCAAAGTCGTGATGTCTGCTGCTGACCCGAAGCGTACCTTCCTGCAATTCGTCGAGGGTAAACATCTGCCTGATGATTTTGTCACCTCGATTCAAAACTTCCGCACACGCGGCTCGTCGGGCAAGGTCAACATTGCTTTGAGCAAACTGCCGAACTTCACCGCATTGCCATACACGGGCAATGGCGCGAACTCGGTTCTGCATCGCGGCGCGGTTTCGATCAGCCCGAGCATCGATTACATCGAACGCGCCTACGACGACGCGAAGTACGGGCAGATCTCGAAGCGCCCGTATCTCGACATGATCTTCCCCTCGATGATCGACCCGGACATGGCGCCGCCCGGACATCACGTAATGTCTTGTTTCGTGCAATATGCGCCCTACGACCTCGAAGGCGGTTGGACAGACCAACGCCGCGACGAACTCGGCGAAGCGGTCATCGCCACCATCGAACAATACGCGCCGAACATCCGCGAGTGCATCGTGGGCATGCAGGTCATCTCGCCCAAAGACATCGAACGCATTGCGGGCATCACCGGCGGCAACATCTTCCACGGCGAACTACTGCTGCATCAAATTTTCTTCCTGCGTCCCACCCCGCAATGGGCAGACTTCCGCACCCCGCTCAAAGGCTACTACTTCGGCGCGAGCGGCGCACACCCCGGCGGCGGTGTCATGGGCGCGCCCGGTATGTTGGCGGCGAAGGAAATGTTGAAGGATGGGTTTTAGCATATAGACCACGGATGATGGACGATAGACAATGGCCTATCGTCCATCGTCTTTAATAGAGAGGGGGTTTTTGTGTAAGCAAAGAATATTGACTCGCGAACGCCGCGCCTTCCCGTGATAACCTTTGCGCAATACAGTTCCAATTTCAAAACAACCGTGTTGAGTCAAAAACGTACATCCATGCAGCCTGACCAATGGCATGAAGATCGTTTTGGAAGAACCCTTATGCCCTATCCAATCATCAAAACAAAAATCAACCCTCCAGCGCTTCGCCGTGATCTGGTTTCGCGCAAACGCCTCATCACCCTTTTATCCGATGGGATCAGGCAGGGGCACAGATTGACGTTTGTCTCTGCGCCTGCGGGGTTTGGCAAAACCACCCTCGTGGGTGAATGGATCGATTCGGGCGACATCCCTGCGGCGTGGATCTCACTGGACGAAAGCGACGGTGACCCTTCGCGATTCCTGACCTACCTCATAGCTGCTCTGCAAACCCTGATCACTGGTGTCGGTGACGGTGTGTTGGCGGCGCTTCAATCCTCGCAACCCATCTCTGCCAAAGAACTATTGACCGCCCTGCTCAACGATCTAGCTTCAACAGAAGATGATTTCATTCTTGTGCTCGACGATTATCACGCGATAGACTCCAAAGCGGTGGATGAACTGCTCGCGTTTCTGACAGAGCACATGC
>VGOX01000257.1 GCA_016875755.1 Chloroflexota bacterium | reverse complement strand
TCAAAACGGCTATGGTATGATTCATCTCGGTAATGGTGTTGTGGAATTTCTTTTTCGCAAAACAAGATTACCACGCTTTACACCATTACCTCTCTTCTTTGCCATTTCCAGTTAGCGGAAACTAAAGTTTATTGAACTTTTGAAAACCGAAGACTTTATTCGCGCCGCGGAATACAAGTACCGAACAAAGTCCGCTGAGATCCGCATCGGGCTGCTCTCGGCGGAGCTCATCCAATTGGGGAATGAACCGCATATCGTTTCAGTCATTCACGACATTACCGAGCGCAAACAGGCAGAAGCAGCGCTATCCGTAAGCGAGGCGAAATACCGTTTGCTTTATGAAACAATGGCGCAAGGCATAGTCTACCAAGACGGACAAGGCAAAATTCTTTCTGCAAACTCTGCCGCCGAAAAGATTCTTGGGTTGACGCTGGATCAGATGCAAGGCCGCACCTCTATAGATCCGCGCTGGCGCTCTATTCATGAAGACGGTTCGGACTTCCCCGGTGAAACGCATCCAGCCATGGTAGCCTTGCGTGAAGGCAGGCATGTGTCCAATGTGGTTATGGGTGTCTTCAACCCGGAAACCAACGAATACCGTTGGATCAATATCAATGCCATACCCCAGTTCAGGGACGGTGAGTCTGCACCTTATCAGGTTTACACCACATTTGACGATATCACCGAACGCAAACAGGCTGAAACGGCGCTGCGCGAAAGCCGGGAAACACTTGCACACTTTATCAATCAGTCGCCTATTTACACCTACATCAAAGAAGTAACGCCAACTCAGAGCCGTGTGATTTACGCCAGCGAAAACTTTGCAGACATGATCGGAATCCCCGGGTCAGTGATGATCGGAAAAACAATGGAAGAATTATTCCCAGCGGAATTTGCCGCAAAGATAACGGCGGACGATTGGGCAGTGGCTTCCGGAAAAGAGATATTGAATCAGGAAGAAGAACTGAATGGGCGCAAATATATCACGATCAAATTTCCGCTTTTGCGAACAGGCAGGGTTAACCTGCTTGCCGGATATACCATAGACATTACAGAACGTAAACAAGCAGAAGGAGCGCTGCGCGAAAGCGAGGAGCGCTTCCGCCAGTTGATCACATCCGCACCAGATGTTGTTTTTTTGGTGGATCAAGAAGGCAAAATCATGTTCGCCAATCTGGAGGCGACCAATCTATTGGGATACGCGCCTGATGAATTCATCGGCATGGGCGTGGAAAAGCTCATCCCGCCACAATTGCACAATGGGCACATAGCCAATCGCGCAAAATACATGAGCAACCCGCACACCCGCATAATGGGGTCACAATTAAACCTATTGGCAATCCACAAAGACGGAAAAGAATTTCCGGTGGATATCAAAATCAGCCCGGTTAACATTGAGGGAGAAACTCACATCGTCACTTTCATGCGCGATATCACTGAGCGCAAGCAAGCAGAGGAAAAACTGATCAAAGCCAAGGAAGAGGCGGAAGAAAGCGAAACAAGGTTTAGAAAATCACTGGAATTTTCTCCAACCCCCATGGCAGTGGCAGACCATACGGGCAAAATGATCTTCTTGAACCAAAGTTTCATAGCCACCTATGGTTACACACTTCAAGATACCCCAAGCATCGGCCAATGGATGCTTAAAGCATATCCCGACCCGGAGTATAGAAATTTTTACTTGCAATTGTGGAAGCAAGATTCTGAATATGCCGTCAAAAACAATACCGCCACGCCGCTGCGAGAAGGCCTGATTACTTGCAAATCAGGTGAAGTCAAAACCGTGGCGATATCGATTTTTTTTGAAAAAGACCTGATCATTGGACACTTTCTAGATATCTCGGAACGCAAGCAGGCAGAAGATGCGTTACGCCTAGAGCAGGCATTCGTCAACAATGCCCTCGACCACCAGCAAGATACTTTCTTCCTGTTTGATTTCACTTCCGGCAAGGCACTACGTTGGAATCGCGCCTTTCGGGAAATTTCGGGGTACTCAGACGAGGAGATCGCCGCACTGCCAGCACCCGTCTCGTATTACAGCGCTGAAGACCTCGCGCGTGAACATGCCGTGATCCAACGGGTCATGCAGGGCGAACCCGCTTCGATCGTGATGAACCTGATCAGTAAAGATGGCAGCACAATTGCCACCGAATACCAAGCCGCCCCGCTTAAGGATAAAAATGGAGAATACAGGTATATCGTAGCGATCGGACGTGATATTACCGAGCGCGTGCGGACGGAAGGCGAGCTGCGAACCAACAATGAGACCCTGAAAACACAATTCAACGAAATCAACACGCTCAAGGAAACCTTGCAGGAACAAGCCATCCGCGACCCACTTACCAGGTTGCACAACCGCCGCTATCTTGACGAAACACTCGCCCACGAAATGGCACGCGCCAAACGCGAGAACTATCCCATCAGCATCATGCTGATCGATATCGACCGTTTCAAAAACTTCAACGACACCTACGGACACTCCACTGGAGATGAAGTTTTGAGATCTCTCAGCCGCTTATTGGTGGAAAGCATCCGTCAGGGCGATATTGCCTGCCGCTATGGAGGTGAAGAGTTTCTCATCGTGATGGTCGGCCCCCACGAAACCGATGTGGAACGGAGAGCCGAAAAAATTCGCCATGATTTCAACGAGTTGCGAATCCGCTTCGAAAATCAGGAATTATCTGCAACGGTTTCGATCGGCGTTTCGTACTATCCCAGGCACAGTACTGATATCCAACAAGTCATTAAAAATGCCGACGCTGCCATGTATCAGGCAAAACAAAAAGGGCGCAATAGGGTGTATGTCTGGGGCACTTAAGGGGAATCACAGCAAAAATGGTGTAAATCATCACAGGTCGGATAAAGGGGAAGTGTATAATCTCACTCATGCGAAATGAGATCCTTTCATTGCTTTCAGGCAAAAAAACCGACATCATTCCGGCCTTCAGCGGGTTGATTCACGTCACAGCCGGGGGACTGGCGAGTGAGGGATTGACTCTGCAAGAAGTCCATCACGATGCGGGGAAAATGGCGCGGGCAGCGGCGAGTACCTTCAAATTGACGGGCATGCCGTCCGCGGCGTTGCCGTTGGATCTGTGCTCCCCTGCCGAGGCATTGGGCGCGGAGTTGATCTTCTACAACGATGAGGAGATGCAATTTCCGCAGGTGCGCAAGTTGTTGTTTCAGAGCGCAAAAGAGATAGTAGAGAATAGAGAAATAGAGAGTAGAGGGAGGATTGAGTTAATTTGTGAAGCGATCAGATTGTTGAAAAAGGATATTGGGGATAAGGCTGTTATTTCGGGCGTAATTCCCGGTCCGTACACGCTGATGATCTATATTTGCAAAGTGCAAAATCTTGTGCGCGAGATGAAGAATGAGCCGCAAATGGTGTTGGATGCGCTCCTGCGTCTTTCGTCTTTCCTCGCAACCATTGGCAATGCCTATCGCGAAGCAGGCGCGGACTTTATCACCATCCACGAGATGGGCGGCTCACCAGGATTTATCGGACCGAAGCCATTCGAGACATTCGTCCTGTCTGCGCTTCAACATTTAACAGGAGAGTTGGTCTGCCCCACTGTACTTTCGGTGTGCGGTAAAACGGACTCTGCCATGTCCCTGCTGGCGCAGGCTGGTGCAGACGCAATCTCACTCGACCAAATGGCAGATTTGAAATCCGCGCGGACTGCACTAAAAGATACACTGCTGTTTGGCAACATCGACCCCGTAGGGACACTTTCTGCGGGAGATGAGGCTGGGGTGGTCGAGGCAGTTGCAAGGTCGAAAGAAGCGGGCGTGGACGCGGTCTGGCCCGGCTGTGATCTGGTCATCCAAACGCCGATCCAGAATATCAAGAAATTTCTCTCCTAATTCGACCACTTTTGGGGAATTGCGTTGACTAAAGGTATATAAAACTGTAAACTTGCGGGCATATTCGAGCGAGGAGCAACGGAATGGCAGGAAAGTCATCGTCCGTACGGAAAACTATTAAGGGAGACCGCCAAGTGGCTGCTGATAAAAAGCGGACAACCCTTGGCGGTTCGCAATTAATCGAACACATCCGCCAACTGGCGTGGACGGGTCAGCACGCGGCGGCGATTGATTCAGCGACGCGGGCGTTAGCCTCGCCGAAAATTAAACCCACCGAGCAAATGTCCTGTCAACGACAATTAGAAATGGACATGGCGACAATTAGAAATGCCCATGGGATGGGATGCTGGGAGTGCGGCGGGGGCTAGCCCCCGCCGCACTCCCAGCATCGAAAAAAAGTATTCGGGGGGTTCTTGAAGGATGCGTTGGGCAGCTTGTTGGGCTCGGCGGCTGGGAATCTCCTTTCCAAATTCCACGATAATGCTGAGGTGGACGACACGATCGATGGCAGCAGCAG
>VGOX01000256.1 GCA_016875755.1 Chloroflexota bacterium | reverse complement strand
ATGCGTATGCAAAAACGATTCCACTTTCCCCGCTTGGGCTTTTGTTAACGGGGATTTCTTTACAGATGCAGGATGCTCAATCTGAAGAAATCGCATCCTCGGGGGATGTAGCCGCCTTCTTCAAATCAAAGAATAGACTGGTCGGTTCCTCTCTATTTCAATTCAACTGGCATTCTTCGTCAGGGCTTGTATTCTTTCCCGATGACAGAGAGTCTCCCTATTCGGTTTATGTTTCAAAAGAAGTTGTATTGGATGAGATTGGGGTCAGCCGCGTATTTCATGACTGGGAAGATACCAATTGCAGCGCCTCCGTTTATTACCCCGATTCTTCTGTTGATCTATGGCAGGAATACCGCCTGCGCCGTTTATTTGCCTACATTTGCAAGCCCATGCTTGATCGCTTTGAATTGCTAACAGGCCGCGCGCTAATGGACTCCCTGATCCGTTTGATGATGATATTTGCATCTGAACATGATCTCGATATTTCCATCTCCTCCCGGTCGCTGGTAAATCAGGAAGTATTTTTCTCCTCAGAATTGGCGGCTCATAAATATCAACTGTACCTTAATGAGATTTTTCAGCATTGTTCTGCTGTGATTGGCCCGCGTTTGCTGGCCTCCGTACTGCGGGAAATACTATCGGGACTGCCCGAGGTTGATCGGGGTTTACTGAAAACATACAGCCTTGTGCCAAGAGGAATAATATTATGATCAACGAATTGAATGAGTTCAAAAGGTCAGCCTCTTCTCCGAAAGCTTTATTGGCTTACACCGTAGCGGTTGTAATGATTGCCGCATATATTTATTTCTATCAATACGCCCCTCTTGGTGCGCCGTTCGATAATGTTATCCTGAATACCATCACCTCCCTTGCTGCCCTTGGTGCAGCGGTGATTGCCACCATTGTCTTTCGGCATTACACCTCTGATGACCACCCGCGCAAAATATGGTTGTACCTCATGATCGGCTGTTGGTTGTGGTTTGCAGCTGAAGTGATCTGGCAGCTCTATGTGTATGCCCTTGAAGAAGTTCCTGCACCAAGTTTTGCCGACCTTGGATGGGTGCTGGGTTTCATTTCATTTACAATAGCAATTTATTACCAGTACGCTGCCATCAAACCTGCGCACATTGAAACAGTGCGTATCTATGCCATAGGCACATGGATCGTTATTCTTCTACTACCGTTATTACTTCTTACCTTTTGGGGAGCATTCACCATTGAATCCTACGTTGATTTTTATTACCCCTTTGCCGACTTCGCGGTAGGAGTTGCAGGCCTTGCTTTGATCGTTATTTTTCGTGGCGGGGCGCTCATGCGCCCATGGATCGGCTTGATGGTGTTTGGCGCATCAGACCTGCTTTACGCCTGGGCTGAAAAGACCCAAATATATGCATGGTCTGTTGAAAATGGGAACCTGCTTTCATTGACCATTGACCTCAGTTATCTCATCGCCTACTTAATTCTTGCTGTCGGGTTTCTTGGACAATTAAAACTGCTCCACCATGGCTTGCGTCAGCGTTAGGTTGACCCCCGCCTCTTTCTTGACCCACAACCTGCTACGCGCTACAATAAATTCCCTACACTGAAACAGAATCTCATGGAGTCGGGCGGATAACCGCCCGAAAATTTTGCTTATGTTTGAAACCCTTACTGGACGTCTCAACCAAGTCTTCGACCAACTGCGCCGCCGCGGAAAACTATCCGAAGCGGACGTGGACGCCGCCATGCGAGAAGTGCGCCTCGCACTTCTCGAAGCGGATGTGCATTTCAGCGTGGTCAAATCCTTTATTGCCCGCGTCCGCGAACGAGCCGTTGGCGCAGAAGTATCGAAAGTGCTCAACCCCGGGCAACAGGTCATCAAGATCGTCAATGAAGAACTTATCGGCACGCTAGGCGAACCCGCCCCGCTTAATCTGACAGGCCCAAGACCACGCGTCATCATGATGGTCGGTTTACAGGGTGCTGGTAAAACAACCGCTTCAGGAAAACTGGCGCGGTTGATGAAATCCAAAGGTGAGCGCATTCTGCTTGTAGCAGGTGACCCGTACCGACCTGCAGCTGTCAAGCAATTGCAGCAACTCGGCGAACGGCTGGACGTTGACGTGGAGGCGGACACCTCCATCACCCCGCCGCAACTCGCAAAACGTGCATTGGACAAAGCCGAAAAAGGCGGATACAGCCTGGTGATCGTGGATACAGCTGGGCGGTCCCAGATGGATGCGGACTTGATGAATGAGCTGAAAGCCATTCATGCCAATGTCAATCCTGTAGATACCCTGCTGGTCATCGATTCCATGATCGGTCAGGAAGCCTTGAATATCGCACAGGGATTTAAAGATGCTATCGGTCTGACAGGGCTTGTCCTCACAAAAATGGACGGCGACTCACGCGGCGGTGCCGCGATCTCCATCCGCTCGGTGACGGGGGTGCCGATCAAATTTATTGGTACAGGCGAAAAGCTCGATGCGTTGGAAACCTACGACCCAGCCCGTTTATCTTCGCGCATTCTGGGCATGGGTGACATTATCGGCCTGATCGAAAAAGCCGAAGCCGCCTACGATTCACAGACGATGGAGAAGCAGGCCGAAAAGATGATGACGGGCGGCTTCACGCTGGAAGACTGGCTCGACCAAATGAAACAGATGAAAAAAATGGGGCCGCTTGCCCAGATCATGGATATGCTGCCCGGGCAAATGGGGCAGGCTGCGCGCGGCATCGACCCGACTGTAGTGGAAAAATCCTTCAAACAGTCTGAAGCCATCATCAACTCGATGACGCTCAAAGAACGCCGCAACCCTGACCTGTTGAATGCCTCCCGTCGCCGACGCATTGCCGCTGGCTCAGGCATGGAAGTGCAGGATGTGAACCGCCTCATTAAACAATTTCGTGAAACGCAGAAGATGATGAAAATGCTGCAAAAAACAGGCGGCAAAGGGCTCGGACGAATGTTCGGGTAGGTTGCGTTTCTCTGGTAAAATACAACCCGCGATTTCAGCCCGTGTCTCCCTCTGACGCCTGTCTGAAACGTAAAATATTCTAAAGGAGTAAGTAAAAATGGTTCGTATTCGTTTACGTCGTATTGGTCTCAAGGGCCAACCCACGTACCGCATTGTGGCGGCAGAAAAGGAAGCGCCCCGCGATGGCCGCTTTTTGGAGATTTTGGGTGTGTACAATCCCCGCACCAACCCTGCCACGATCAAGTTGAAAGAAGATCGCGTGTATCATTGGATGAAGAACGGCGCTCAGCCCTCTGAATCTGTGGTTCAGATTTTCAAATCCGCTGGCACGCTGGATCGCTTCGACCGCTTCAAGAAGGGCGAGGCTGTTGAAACCCTCGTCGCCGAAGCGGAAGCCGCTGAAATCAAGCGCGCCGCCCCTGCCAAGACCAACAGCAACTAATTTCCCGCAACTTATCCGCTGCACCTGTTTCAGAACGGGTGCAGCGGAATTGGAAAGTGCTTATGAAAGATCTTATTGAATACATTGCCAAATCTCTCGTCGAACATCCTGAAGATGTGAGCGTTACAGAAAGCGGCGGCAACCGCGTCCGCATTGAATTGAGCGTATCGAAGGATGATATGGGGCGTGTCATCGGCAAAGGCGGCAAGGTAGCCAATGCTATTCGTATGCTTCTCCGTGTGGCGGCTGAGCGTCAGGGCAAGCAAGCCACGCTCGATGTGGCGGAACCCTAATGGAAACGCAGAACACACCAGGCTCGCCAGCAGGCGAGTCTATTTATTTGGCGATCGGATTTCTCCGCCGCCCTCATGGGGTGAACGGCGAGATCATTATGGATCTGCATACCGACTTCCCTGACCGCATCAAGGCGGGCAGGAAGGTGTATCTTGGAGAGAAGTACGAACTTGTCACATTAGACGGCGTCCGTGAGCATGGGCAAGGGTTGTTGGTGCGCCTGCGCGGATTTGATACGCCCGAAACGGTTGGACGTTTTCGCAATCATTGGGTGTATGTTAAAGCGAGTGAGGTGCCGCCGCTGCCTGAAGGCAAGCATTACAAGTATGAACTGGTCGGCTTGAGCGTTGTCGAAGATACAGGCAAGGCGCTAGGCGAACTGGTTGAAATCTTGGAAACAGGCGCAAACGATGTTTACATTGTCCGCGATGAAGCTGGTAAGGAAATTTTGCTGCCTGCCATTCCTCCCGTCATTCTCGAGGTGGATATGAATGCCCGTGTGATGAAAGTTCATCTCATCGACGGGTTGGTGGAAGACAAACCGTAGGCTCTACATTGGAGATCGTGAATTCAGGCGGGGAGTGATAAAATTCCGAATCGTTTATGGAAGAGAAAAAATACTGGGTCGGTTTCAACCTCATTAAAAGAGGGTTAGACCAGTCAGGAGTGGTTCCGCAGTGGAGTCGGACTCGTTCCGAAAAGGCGG
>VGOX01000255.1 GCA_016875755.1 Chloroflexota bacterium | reverse complement strand
ACCTACGGATACTCAAACAAGCCGCCGCTGGGCTGGAAACTGACGTGGCCCAGACGCTTGGCCTGCTGTTGGCAGATCAAAACCCCTGGGATGAAAAAACCGTGCTCGACCTGACCCAGGCGCCAGACATCCCGGTCGCCATCCCGGCGCTCCAATCTCATCCGGTAAACCTGTCCATCTACGATCAACTACTCCCCAGCGAGGCCAGCCATGTCTGCGCTTGAACAAATCCAGCAGCACCTGCGGGTACTCCGAATGCCCACCGCCGTGGAATCGGTGGCTGACCTGCTGACCACCGCCAGCCGCGAAACCTGGACCTTTGAAGCGTTTCTATCCGAACTTCTTGAGCAGGAAATGGAAGGTCGCCGCCACCGACGTCTGGACCGTCTGCAAAAAGCTTCGCACCTGCCCGCAGGCAAAACCCTGGCGACCTTCGAGCAAGACGCCCTGCCGCTGCAACTGCGCCGCCAACTCAGCCAGTTGTGCACCGGAGAATTCGTGGGCCGCACCGAGAATTTACTGGTCTTCGGATTGCCCGGGCGTGGAAAAACCCATTTCGCCTCGGCGGTGGGCCACGCGCTCATCCAGGCCGGATACAGCGTCCTGTTCACTCCCACCTACCGCCTGGTGGACGAACTGCTGCGAGCAAAACGTGACCTGCTGCTCGAACACGAACTGCGCCGCCTTGACCGCTACGAAGTTCTCATCCTCGACGACATCGGCTACGTCCAGCAATCGCGCGACGAGATGGAAGTACTCTTGACCCTGCTGGCCGAGCGCTACGAACGCCGCAGCGTGATCATCACATCAAACCTTGTCTTTTCACAATGGGAACAAATTTTTAAGGACCCCATGACCACAGCCGCCGCGATTGACCGCGTCGTTCACCACAGCATCATCGTGGAATTCGGAAAGGAGATCCCCAGCCACCGTGCCCAACAAGCCGCCCAGCGCAGCCAGCAACAGCCCCCCGGATAAAAATTTTTGGCGGGCGTGGTGCGGCTGGGGCTAGCCCCAGCCGCACCACGCCCGCCCCACCCCATCCATCCCTATGGGCATTTCTAATTGTCGCCATGTGACTTTCTAATTGTCGTTGACAGGCTGAAGAAGCGTTTGCTTCTCGCGGGGCTTCTACTTACACTCTCAGCGGGTATTCTGCTTGGGTGTAGCATTCAAACTTCCCCGTGGTCTGAGGCGGAAGTGGAGTTGATGCGCACGCTGTGGATCGAGTCCCTGCCTGCGTTGCCGCCTGATCCATCGAATCAATATGCTGATGATCCGCGTGCAGTGGCGTTGGGCGCAAAATTATTTTCAGATATTCGCTTTAGCTCGAATGGCGAAGTTTCGTGCGCCAACTGTCACATTGCATCGAAAGATTTTCAGGATGGATTACAACTTGCGCAGGGCGTCGGCACCACAGATCGCCGCACGATGCCGATCGCGGGGACAGCGTACAGCCCGTGGCTGTTTTGGGATGGGCGCAAAGATAGTCAGTGGGCGCAGGCATTGGGTCCGCTGGAAAACCCCGTGGAGCATGGCGGCACGCGCACGTTTTATGTGAAGTTGATTTTGGCGCATTACAAAACAGAATACGAAGCGTTGTTCGGTACATTGCCTGATTTTTCGGATGAGACTCGTTTCCCCGTCCCTGCCGCACCGATTGATGATGAAGTTGCAGCAGCGAATTGGTCGGGCATGAGCCAGGAAGACCGCGAAGCTGTGACGTTGGCATATGTGAACATAGGCAAGGCGATCGCCGCCTTCGAGCGCACCATCATGCCCCGCACTTCACTCTTCGATCTCTACGTGGAAGCTGTTCTGGCAAATGACATCTCAGCCGCCCGTGACATTTTCACCGCCGATGAAGAAGCGGGCTTGAAGTTATTTTTGAACGAAGCGAACTGCACGCGTTGTCATAACGGACCTTTACTCACTGATAACGACTTCCATAATACAGGCGTGCCCGCTGTAGCAGATTTACCCGAAGATACAGGGCGAGCGCGTGGCGCACAGCAAGTGCTTGCGGATGAATTCAACTGTCTGAGCAAATACAGTGATGCCGCCCCTGAAGATTGCAAAGAATTACGTTTCATGCTCGTGGAAGGTGAAGAACTGGAACGCGCTTTCAAAACTCCATCCTTAAGAGATGTGGCAAATCGCGCGCCGTTCATGCATGCAGGTCAATTTTGGACTCTCGATGAAGTCTTGATGCATTACAACCATGCTCCCGCAGCCCCTGATGGGCATAGTGAGTTGGAGATGCTGCATATAAACAAAGAGCAGCGCGATATGATCATCGCCTTTCTGAAAACACTTTCATCCATTCCATAGCACACTGCAATTTGTTTTCAGATCTCACCCGTCTGGGTACTATCTTTACGCTTTCATCTCCATAAAATGCTCCATATGGGGAATGGTATTATCGGACCAAATCCATAAAATAGCGGGAGTATCTGAAATAAGCAAAGAAAAGCAGCAAACAATTTTCTCCGCTTATTCCTCATCTCCTTGGTTGGCCCCTTGTGGGGCGGGATGGGCAGGTGTTACAACATCTGCCCATCTTTATTTAATGTACCCGTTTGGGTAATAGACCAGCCCAGCCCGCCCTCCTATAATCCCGCAATCAAAAAATTACCTGTAGGAGAGAAAAGAATGGCTACATCCGTCAAAGAAGTTTTGGAAATGGCAAAAAGCGCCCAAGTTGTGGACTTGCGCTTCACTGACCTGCCGGGTACCTGGCAGCACTTCACCATGCCTGTCCAGCGTCTGACAGAGGAGTTTTTCAAGGAAGGTATTCCTTTTGATGGTTCATCCATCCGCGGCTTTCAGGAAATTCATGAATCGGACATGCTCCTCAAGGCTGACCCCGAAACCGCCTTTATTGACCCGACCGCTGAAACACCCACCCTCGTCCTATCCTGTAACGTATTCGACCCCATCACAGAAGAAGCCTATTCGCGCGATCCGCGTTATGTGGCGCAAAAAGCTGAAGCGTATGCCAAAAGCACGGGTCTAGCCGACACTGTCTTCTTCGCGCCTGAGGCGGAGTTCTTCGTCTTCGATGGCATCCGTTATACCTCCACTCCGCACGAAGCCGCCTTCTCCATCGAATCCGAAGAAGGCTGGTGGAGCAGCGGACGTGAAGGCAGCAAGGGCGGGCAGATCCAGCCCAAGCGCGGATATTTCCCCACCTCCCCGACCGACACCCTGCAGGAACTGCGCAACAAGTTCATGCTCGCCATGCAATCCGCAGGTGTTTCGATGGACTTGCACCATCACGAAGTTGCCACCGCCGGCCAGAGCGAAATGTCGATGCACTTCACCACGCTCACCCGCATGGCAGATGACCTCCTGCTTTACAAGTACATTATCAAGAACGTTGCGCGCAAACATGGCAAGACTGTGACATTCATGCCCAAACCCATCTTTGGTGACAATGGTTCTGGTATGCATGTCCACTCTTCGTTGTGGAAAGATGGCAAGAATACTTTCTTCGATGAGAAGGGCTACGCTGGTCTCTCTCAAACCGCAAAGTACTACATCGGCGGTTTGCTCAAACACGCACCTGCACTGCTCGCGCTGACCTCGCCTACCACCAACTCCTACCGCCGCCTCGTGCCCGGGTACGAAGCACCCGTGAACATCGCCTACTCTCAGCGCAACCGCTCCGCCATCTGCCGCATTCCTGCCACCAAGAGCTGGAAAACCAAGCGTGTTGAGTTCCGCGCTCCCGATGCCACCGCCAACCCCTACCTCGCGTTCTCTGCTGTCCTCATGGCAGGCCTCGACGGCATCTTGAACAAGATCGACCCCGGTCAGCCGCACGATGTTGACCTGTACGAATTGCCCGCCGAAGAGAAGAAACTTATCAAGCAGGTTCCTTCCAGCCTTGGCGAAGTGCTCGACGCGCTCGAAGCCGATCACGACTTTCTGCTCAAGGGCGGTGTCTTCACCCCTGACCTGCTCGAAGAATACATCAAGTACAAGCGCACGTACGAGGTGGATGCCATTCGCCTGCGCCCGACTCCGCACGAATACGTTCTGTATTTCGATGCCTAGACTGTAATTCCGCTTCGAACTCCGCCGACAGTTGGCTGCATTTCCTAAGCATGCATCTGGCTGTCGGCGTGTTCTTCTCTCAAACAAAAATGATACCCCTCTTGATTTCCTCCTTCATTCTAGGAATCGCCTTTTGCGCCCCGCCTGGCATCATCACCACCGAAACCATCCGCCGCCGCGCCGCCCGTGGATTTGGTCCAGCGCTTTCTGTGCAATTTGGCTCGCTCATCGGTGACACCACCTGGGCAGCCATTGCATTGACCGGGCTGGCATTCGTCATCCAGAACGATGCAGCGCGGATCGTCCTCAGTTTGGTTGGTATTGTGCTCATGCTCAAACTCGCAG
>VGOX01000254.1 GCA_016875755.1 Chloroflexota bacterium | reverse complement strand
AAGAAATTGGGTTGATGTAGACTACAACCTAAAGACAAGACAAAAAACCCCTCATTCCCAATATGGGTGAGGGGTTTTTTGTCTTTCGTTTTGCTGCGTGTGTTAGACGCGCGGTTTTGCGAGGTTGACCTTGAGTACGTTATCACCCAGAGATTGGGTGTTGAACATGCTGATGGCTTTTTCGGCTTCGGTTTGATCTGCCATGACGACAAATGCAAATCCCTTTGATAAACCAGAAACCTTGTCGAGGACAAGTTCGACAGAAGAGACGGTGCCAGCGGTGGCGAACAGGGTGTTGATTTCCGCTTCTGTGGTGGACTTGTTGAGGTTGCCTACGTAAATTCGTGTATCCATTATGTGACTGCTTTCTTCCAGCTCGGCTGGAAATAAAAATGACCGTGACGCCCTATAAGAGGGTCAACGGTCAAGGTACAACTGAACGATCCAATTTATTACTCTTTCAGTGTAACACCTATTCCGTCCGCAGACGGGTTATGGGTAAACGCTCATTATTGAAGCAGCAGTACAAATCCGCGTTTCATAAAAACTCCATGCCTTGTTTGTATATCTTATGGAACCCTCTAGAGAGTGCGACCTTTGGATACTCGTTGTGCTGCCAGACGACCCGCTATTTCCCTTGCCCGCCGGGTAGCTGTAGGATCAGAATGATCGTACAGTGGCCAGATCACATCATCAAAACATTCCAAAACAACATTGTCCCATTTTGTAAGTTCTTCTTTTGGGTAATCTTTTCGGATTGAAACCTGATACGAGACTTTCCTTTGGTCTAATTTTTTTGCCACCGCCTTGGGGATATACAATGCGTGAAAGAGAGTTGAATTGTTTAAGGACTCACGACCCAGCTTGCAAATGGGTCCCTTTGCGAGGTCGGAGGCGTTAAATATCCAATACTCATGCCCGGATGATCGCTCGTCAGCAGTCTGATCTGTAACAACCCCGGCAATTACATAGCCTGTTTCTTCCTGATTTTTAGAACCAAGTGTTGCGATCGTATACAGAAGGACTCGATCTGGAAAAACGTAGGCGTCTGCAATTGCAAATTTTTCAGTTGTGATCCGGCAGATCGAATTGTTGTGATGAATACCTTCGCCGCTTATCATTTCCTCAAGCGGAACCTGACGTGTTTCCACATCCTTATAGGCATTGAAAATTCGTTTTGGCAAAATATCACGTGAAAAACCCTTGAACATGATAAATAGATCTTGTCCATGATACGGCTCGATCTGCCGCCCCATATAAGTGTAAAGATACGGTCCCCAACAATAAGGCATTTCGGAAATATATTCCGACCGGACAACCTCAGATCGAGAAACGTCCAACACATGTTTGCCAATACTGCTCAGATCCAGTACTGGCAAAGTGCCATAACCGATCAGGTGTTTGGGGAACAGATTTCCATGCAGATCACGATCATAATTGCGCAATATTTCTGCGGTATTTGTGGCTGGGGTATGGAGCATGTACACTGTGATCTGGTCATTGGGATTTTCGTATTCTGGAATTAAATGGATGCAGGGATTATCCACCACGATTTGCTTTGCGATGACAGTTTTCTTGTCTGATAGTAGATCGCGGCGATCGATAATGTGGACAACTGTTTTGTCATTCGGTAATTTTGCGCTCTTCCAGGGGGTGAACATTTCTGTACCCGCGACAAATGCCGTATCGGCCAACAGGATGTAATCACGGGTAAAGACCAGTTCATGGATGCTTTGCTTGATCTCGATCTCGACACCGTTACTGTCTACAATGGTCCATGTTTCGAATTCATGATACCCATCCCAGCGGATCAGCTTTACCGGATATTCACTGTTGTTTTGCTTCAGTCTGTAGTTGACCAAAAAAACTTCGCCTTTTTCATGATCGGTATACAAGACATGTGAATTATTATAACCAGCGAAAAGGCTTCCCATCACTTCCCCGGCGTTGTCAGACAGCATGGGGAGCCATTCGTCCCTTCGCCCAACGGGTGTAACGGCTTGTAAGTTTTCCCTTTCAATGACCCACGGGCGATCCGCGTCGCTGGTCACTCCCAGACGTCCATCGGGTAATAGATACAAACCTTCCGTATAGGAAGTCATACCCAGCCCAGGGGAGAGATACATGAACCCCAAAAAATCAAAGCGGTGACGGGTGTTCTTTAGTTTTTGGCGTGCTACTGCTGTCGGTGTCCACACGAGGCGATTCGTAAGACGGGGTTCATTGCCATCGAAATCCATGCGGATAATATTGGTGTCTCCAACCATATAGGCCGCAGGAGATCCAAGGCATTGACAAATGAATAGCGAGCCCTCGATATCGGCAGGTATTTCACCTTGCAGGCAATGAAGGCTCATTTCAGAATCAAATGTCGATATGTTGAAGGCAGTGTAGTTATCGGGTACGACAGTAGAAGAAGCAGGGCGTTGGCTAAAAGAAGTTCGCAGGGTCATCAAGAGATTATGGAGATTGCGACCCAGCAGTAATAGGTGCCGAAATTTCGGGTAAATATTCTTGAAAATAAAAGGAGGAGTTTGTGGTTTGTTCATGTGGGTATTAATATATTACCCAATTTTGGAAAATTACAAAAGCCTGCTAGGTAGAGGGCGTCTAATATCCAAGACATACCCCGTCATTGTGAGGGAGGTGTTCTCCCTCCCGAAGCAATCTCGAATTCTGGTTATGGGATTACTTCGCCGCAAGAACAAGAACGCGGCTCGCAATGACGGAAATCTCGCTACTTATGAAGCAACATTAAGACCAGAGTTTTTTACCATGACCAGAGATTCGTTATCCAGCGTTTGATTTTTATGGTGCAATCCCGTTAATTCTTCACTTATGTCCCAAATGCGCTTTCCCATTGTCCGATCCAGTGCATGGGCTGCCGGTTTTTCTTCAATTGTCAGGTTGAAGAATTTGCCGCTCGTTGTGCTTAATATCGGGGCGGCGGCAAAGTAGTAGAGCGCTTCGCCGGATACTTTGGGGTCTTTTAATAACGGAAAAAGCAAATATTTTTGATACCAGCGATATAAGAATCCGTTATTCATCCCGATATTTGTAGCCACTTCACCGGGATGCACCGCATTGATCGTCACACCAGTTCCGTTTAATCGCTCCGCTAATTCCCAAACTGTCAGCAACTGGGCAGTTTTGGATGCACCATAGCCTTGCAGGCCTTTGTACCTGCGCTTGTCCCAATTAAGATCATCCAGCTTTAACCCTCCAAAGCGATGCCCCTCGGAGTTGACCTGTATGATTCGGGCGGGAGCTGAGGCGATCATTCGTTCGAGCAGCAAGCGCGTAAATAGAAATGACGCAAGATGGTTGACGGCAAATGCGGTTTCAAAGCCATCGGCTGTCAGTTTCCGTGTGGTCATATGCATGCCTGCGTTGTTGATCAAGACATGAATGGCAGGGAACTGATGCAGGATCTGGCTTGCAGCGCTTTGAACCTCATCCAGATTGGAAAAATCAGCTTGAACAAGATCAACTCTAACGTTGAAAAGAGCCGTAAATTCCGCTTTGACGCCCTGCGCTTTTTCAATATTCCTGCATACCAAAACTAAATGAGCGCCCGCTTGCGCGAGTTGTTTTGCGGTTACATATCCCACACCGGAGGTGGCGCCGGTAATAACACAAACCTGACCATCCAGCCTGGCGGTTGTGGTGTTTTGGGGCTTTCTTGCGTTTTCAATAAATTGAAGTTCTTCAGGAAGTTTCAAGGTGTATTCCGCTTATCCAAAATATTTGTGCATGAATTTTCTGTACGGACGATGGAACCAGGGGATACCATTGAAGATATCGCCCCAGAGATCGTAATAGTCGCGCTGTTTGATGATGCGGTGATCCTCGCCAAATGTGAGTTTTGTACACCCGAACATGGGCGTGCTGGGGAATTTCTTGAACATCATCGTCATTTTCCATTCAAAGAATATCTCATTTTCGTGTTGTGCGATTGACGAGATATCCATGCGCAATTGTTCGCACCGCTTTGTAAGGCGATCGCATAATGCAATGAAATTATCTTTGCCTTCCACTCTTTGGATGCTGTCTTGAAAAATGATGTCATCATGATAATAAGGGAAAATATGTGACCAATCGGGCTTTCCCTCGCGGTTGTAAGTTTGAGACCAAAGTCTTAGGATGTCGTGCGTGGTTAGGGGGGCGATGCTCATAAACTCCTTTTTATGGGAAAGACAATTTTTTTTGATATTGATACATCTGTAAAGGTATGGATTCAACAAGGTCGCGCATCTAAGGTTTTGCGAATGTGTAATAATCAATTATTTCTTTATAGTTTACTATACTCAGTACTTCACGAAAGCGTAAAACAAGGTTGATGTTGAATGACTTCAGTCGAGCCCCACAAATGTTCAATCGCACGGCTGAGTAAGAGCGCCAAGCGACGCAGAGATA
>VGOX01000253.1 GCA_016875755.1 Chloroflexota bacterium | reverse complement strand
AATGGGATTGTCTGCGCCTGATTCATACGAAGACGAATTCCCTGAAAACCCCCAAGTTGATTTTGCTTTTCAGCTACAACTGACTCCCGAAATGGCGGAAGAAATTGCCCAGTATGAATACGTCTGCTTTGTGGATGCGCACACGGGCAATATTCCAGAAGAAGTGAGGATGATCGAAGTGGAAAGCGATTTTCAGAAATCGCCGTTCACGCATCATCTCACCGCCCAGTCTTTGCTCTCCATCTGCGAAACGCTTTACAAAACCAAGCCTGATTGCGCCCTGCTCTCTGTGCGCGGATATCAGTTCCTGTTCTCGCGGGAGTTATCCGCGCCGACTGCCGCGCTCGTCCACGAGGCAGTGGACATGGCTTGGGCGTGGATCCATGCCCGAGAACCGCTGAAACAGGCTGGGGATTAAGAAAGAAGCGTCTATCGTTTTAGAGGTATCCAAAACATGCATGAACTTCCCGTCACCCAATCCCTTCTAAAAATCGCCCTCGACCACGCGGAAAAAGCCAACGCAAAAGAGGTCACTGCGTTGAATGTCGTCATCGGTGAACTATCGAGCATGGTGGATGACTCGATTCAGTTTTACTGGGAGACCATCGCCAAAGACACCATTGCAGAAAAGGCAAGGCTCAACTTTCGGCGCGTCCCTGCTGAATTGCAGTGCATGACCTGCTTCAACAAATATCACCCACAAGATGGCGAGCTGATCTGCCCGCAATGCAAAGGTGTGGGCGCAAAGGTCATCAGCGGCGAGGAATTTTTTCTAGAATCGATTGACGTGGAAAATTAACGTCATTGCGAGGGCGCACTTGCTCTTGCCCGAAGCAATCTCAGAAATTATGGAAGAAAATCATCTAAATTGTGGGAAAAAGAGACTACCGCCAAATTACAGGTAGGCATACAATACACTCATGACCCAAAGAATCCAAGTTGTTGAAAACATCCTTAACGCCAACGACCGCCTTGCGGAAGAAAATTTTGCGCGCATCGAAGCGGCTGGCGTTTTCTCCATCAATATCATCGCCTCACCTGGCGCGGGCAAGACCTCGCTCATCGAAAAAACGCTGCCGCTGCTCAAAGGCAGATTGCGCGTTGCGGCAGTGGATGGCGACATTGCCACATCCATTGATACCGACCGTGCCGCTGCCGCTGGTGCAAGCGCCGCTGTGCAGATCAACACAGGCGGCGATTGTCATCTCGATGCCGTAATGCTGCGCGGCGCGCTCGACCAACTCGACCTGACGCAATTCGACCTGCTGATTGTCGAAAATGTCGGCAACCTTGTTTGCCCCGCCAATTTCAAACTCGGCACGCATAAGACCGTGCTGGTCGCTTCCATCCCCGAAGGCGACGACAAGCCGTATAAATATCCAGGCACTTATCGCGGCGTGGATGCGCTCGTCGTCAACAAGATCGACCTGCTGCCCTACGTCGACTTCCGCATGGACTACTTCACGCAAGGCGTGCAAGTCCTCAACCCCAACGTCACCACCTTCCCGCTCTCCTGCCGCACAGGCGAAGGTCTCGAAGCGTGGGTGGATTGGCTGATCGAACATTCGAAAAAATGATGGAAGGCGTAAAGGTTCACATCACAGGGGTTGTTCAAGGGGTTGGATTTCGCCCGTTCGTTTACAACCTTGCGACCAACCTCAACCTCAAAGGCTGGGTGAAGAACACATCCGCTGGCGTGGAGATCGAAGCCGATGGGGATAAAAACACGCTGGATGTATTCCTGCAAAAATTACGGGATGACGCCCCAACCCTCTCGCGCATAGACGATTTCACCGCCTCTTTCCAACCCCGAAACGGGTTCGCCCAATTTGACATTATCCACTCTGAAAGCGTGGACGGCGCATTCCAGCCCATCTCGCCCGATGTCGCCATCTGCGACGACTGCCTGCGCGAACTCTTCGACCCAAACGATAGGCGCTATCGCTATCCCTTCATCAACTGCACCAACTGCGGACCGCGCTTCACCATCATTCAAGACATCCCCTACGACCGTCCATTCACAACGATGGCGGGCTTCAAGCTATGTCCCGACTGCGAGCGTGAATACAAAGACCCGACAAACAGACGCTTCCATGCCCAGCCAGTGGCGTGTTCGGTTTGTGGACCGAAGATGTGGTTGGAGTTCTCGTCAAAGGCCGAAGGTCAAAGGTCGACCGCAGAACATAACGCGATAGTACAAACGCAAAAACTTTTTACCGAAGGGAAGATAGTTGCCATCAAAGGTTTGGGCGGGTTTCATCTTGCATGTGACGCGACAAATACCAAAGCGGTAACTGAATTGCGAACCCGCAAGTTACGCGTGGACAAACCTTTTGCATTGATGATGCCTGATCTCAAAACCATCGAAAGGCACTGTTTCGTCAGTAAAGCTGAAAAAGAATTACTGACCTCACCTGCCCGCCCAATTGTTTTACTGAAAAAGAAGCCCGAATCAACCATCGTTGAAGAAGTCTCCCCAAAACAAGACTGGCTCGGTGTGATGCTGCCTTATACGCCTCTGCACTATCTACTATTTGACGATGGACGGCAGACCACAGACGATAGACCATTGTCCACTTTGGTTATGACTAGTGGAAACTTATCTGAAGAACCAATTGCAACTGGAAACGAAGAAGCGCGAGAACGCTTAGCAAAATTAGCTGATGCGTTACTGATGCACAATCGTGATATTCATATCCGCTGTGATGATTCGGTGGTGAGAGCATTTGACGATAGAGCATTGACCATTGACCATAAGCAATCGTCCATCGTCCATCGTCCATCGTCGGTTTATCCCCTCCGTCGTTCCCGTGGTTATTCCCCCTTCCCCGTCAAACTTCCATTTGACGTTGCGCCTCTCCTTGCAACTGGCTCAGAGCTAAAAAACACTTTCTGCATCACGAACGGAAATTACGCCTTCCTCAGTCATCACATCGGGGACATGGAAAATTACGAGACGTTGAAATCCTTTGAGCAGGGCGTGGAGCATTTCGAGCGGTTGTTCCGAGTCAAGCCGGAGGCAATCGCCTACGACATGCACCCCAATTATTTGGCTACACGCTACACACTGGAGCGTGCCGAGCGTGAAGGCCTGCCTATCATTGCTGTTCAACATCACCATGCTCATATCGCGGCATGCATGGCAGAACATGGACTGATCGAGCCTGTCATTGGCGTGTCATTTGATGGGACAGGGTACGGCGACGACAGCGCGATCTGGGGCGGGGAATTTTTGGTGGCGGATTCGCAATCCTATCAACGCGCGGCGCACTTGGAATATTTCCCTCTGCCTGGTGGGGATGCCGCGATCAAGAAACCCGCCCGCACAGCGTTGGCACTTTTGTGGAGCCTCGGCTTGGAATGGGACGAGCGCCTTGCTTCTGTTTTAGAGTTTTGCGCTGAAGATCGAGTGACGTTGCGCTTGCAACTTGAAAAGAAAATCAATACGCCGATGACGTCGTCGATGGGACGGTTGTTCGATGCGGTATCGGCATTGGCGGGGGTGAGGCAAAAGGTCAACCACGAGGGGCAAGCGGCGATTGAGTTCGAGGCAATGGCAGATTCGGCTGAGGCGGGGCAATATGTCTTTGGGGTTGAGTCAGGTCGAGTACGAGTCGGAAGCGTTGTTGAGGCGTTGATAAAGGATGTGATGGCGGGAATCCCCACATCCAAAATATCCGCTCGGTTTCATAATGGATTGGCAGAAGCAGTACGCGAGACGGTTCAGAAGATCAGTCGCGAGACATCGTTGCGAAGCGTGGTGTTATCGGGCGGGGTTTGGCAAAACATCACACTGTTGCAAAAAACGATTTCGTTGTTGAGCAAAGATGGTTTTGAAATCTATATTCATCGAGAAGTTCCGACCAATGATGGCGGACTCTCATTAGGGCAGGCGTACATCGCCGCGTCCAGATTGCGAGGTTGACATGTGTTTAGGTGTGCCTGGAAAAATCATTGAAGTGTATGAGAGCAACGGGCTGCAAATGGCGAAGGTCGATTTTGGCGGTATCTTCCGCGAGGCGTGTTTGAGTTATGTGCCCGAAGCGAAGGTCGGTGAGTATTGCATCATCCATGTGGGTTTTGCGATCAGTTTGTTGAGCGAGAAAGACGCAATGGAGACGCTGGAGTTGCTGCGCCAGATGGGCTCGCTTGAAGAAGAGTTGGGGGAAGAAGTGACATGAAGTACGTGACCGAATATCGTGACGCAGAATTGGTGAAGGGCGTGATCGATGAGATCCGTCGCACCGTGACGCGCCCGTGGACGTTGATGGAAATTTGCGGCGGGCAGACGCATTCGATTGTGCGTCACGGCATTGACCAATTGCTGCCGCCTCAAATCGAACTGGTGCATGGTCCGGGTTGCCCAGTCTGTGTGACTCCGCTGGAACTGATCGACAAGGCGTTGTCGATTGCGGCGCGACCCGATGTG
>VGOX01000252.1 GCA_016875755.1 Chloroflexota bacterium | reverse complement strand
GACTTGAAATCCTATTATCGTGGGTATCGATATGTTGCTGAGACAATAAAATTACTTCCGCGAAAACCTGATGGCATTTTATTGTCCGAGATTTTCCAGAAAATTGCCCGTTTGGGCATGGTTCATCCCGCTTTTGAACCAGTTTCTACCGCCTAATTGGCGATGGTATTGTTTAAGCAATAAGGAATAAAAATTGGATGAAGAAAATACGCGTGATGTTGGTGGATGACCATGCTCTGTTCCGTGAAGGGCTGACAGTCATTATTGGGTCTCAGCCTGATATGGAAGTTGTAGGCAATGCAAACGACGGGCTGGAAGCGGTGATCAAAGCGCAGGAATTAAAGCCAGACTTGATCCTGATGGATATTCAAATGTCCACCATGGACGGGTTGGAAGCGACGCGTCAGATCAAACAATCTTTACCCGATACAACTATTGTGGTGCTGACCGTTCGCGATGATGATGAAAAATTATTCGAAGCGTTGAAAAGCGGCGCGCAGGGATATTTGCTGAAAGATATCCGTTCGCATATTATGGTGGAAATGCTGCATAGCGCCATGAATGGGGAAGCCGCCATTACGCCGTCGTTGGCGGGGCGTGTCCTTGCTGAGTTTCGGCGCATGAGTTTGAATCAAAAAAGCGGAGTTGACCTGCCGAATGAAGATAACTCGTTAACGGAACGTGAATTGGAAGTGTTGTCTTTGGTCGCCAAGGGCGCATCTGATAGGGATGTGTCTGAGACGTTAACGGTCAGTTTGAATACGGTCAAAACACACATTCGCAATATTCTTTCCAAGTTGAGAGTCAATTCCCGTAGAGAGGCAGCCAAACTGGCGCAAAGCAAGGGGCTGTTGTCATAAAAAGAACTAATTCTTTATTAAAAAGAGTGATGTGAAAATCACTCTTTTTTAATTTCACTGATTACATATAACAATACTATTAATGGGGCGATTAAAGTAACATGGGTGCTAAGAACTCAAGTTTTGCATCCATTTTTCATGAGGAGAATTGCCATGACTGACAAAGATAAAGAAGAGCCGCAACACCCCGGTCAAAAAATTTTTGACAATATTTGGCTGTTATTTGTTTTGTCCTTGTTGATCAGTACATTGATCTACAACGTGTGGGGAATTATTGACTTGATGAATGTTCCCCCTGCCCCATATTAAGAAACTGGAGAATGAATTATGTTAGCCCCTGAAAAAAATTGGTGGAAGCCCATGGGCCGTATGGAAAAAAGCTGGCTCACCGTTGCATTTGTCTGGTGTGTCTTTCTTACTGTCATGATGCCGCTTTGGTACTTTTATGGCAAGCAGAACGTCCCCACAGAAACCTATAAGACTTCACCCGCCGATTATGGAGCGAAGGTCAATGCCTTTGTGGAGCAATACACCATCGGCACGGATGAAGCGACTGGCTTCCCGATCGTTGCCGCGCCCCCCGGTAGTGATGTGTATATCCGCGCCAGCACCTGGCAGTGGTATCCAATTCTGCAACTTGAAAAAGGACAGGAATACCGCCTGCATATTTCCTCAATGGATTTGCAGCATGGATTCTCTCTTCAACCGGTCAATATCAACCTACAGGTAATTCCTGGGTACGACTATGTTGCAACCATCACCCCCACCAGTGCAGGCGAATTCACAATTGTTTGCAATGAATATTGCTTTGTTGGTCATCACACCATGGTCGGCAAAGTATTTGTGACCGAGGAGAAATAAATATGGCATCCCTTGCACCTACCACTCCCTGGACTGAGGGCGCGAAAGACGATTATCGCGGCTGCCCCGTAACCACGCTCAAAGTGGATATGCACACAGAGCGACTCATCATTGCCAATGCGGTCATGGCTGTGGTGACACTTGCCCTCGGCGGGATCGCAGCCTTGTTAATCGCACTCACCCGCTGGCAGGCGATTCATTTGCTCCCTGCTGTTTGGTTCTACCGCCTGCTGACCTTGCACGGCATTGACATGCTGATCGCATGGATCGTTTTCTTTGAAATGGCAGGTCTGCATTTCGGCTCGACCATTCTGCTCAATGCAAGGCACGCCGCGCCAAAACTTGCGTGGACGGGCTTTATCATGATGACCGTTGGCGGGTTGATGGCAAACGCCGTGGTGTTGTTCGACCCGAATTCAAACGTCATGTTCTCGGCGTATGTTCCCATGAAGGCGCATCCGTTGTTTTATCTTAGTTACATCCTCTTTGCCGTTGGTGCGTTGATTACGGTCATCACGTTCTTCATTAACATTGTGACTGCCAAACGTGAAGGACGCTTTACCGGCTCACTGCCCTTGGTGGTCTTTGGTCTCATGACCGCCGCCATTCTCGCCACCTACACCCTGCTTGAAGGCGCTGCTGCCATTGTGCCAGCCTTCTTCTGGTCGCTTGGTATCCTCGCAGAGTATGACCCCGGCATCTATCGCAACTTCTTCTGGGGATTTGGACATCCTGCGCAACAAGTCAATCTTGCGGCAATGGTTTCCATTTGGTATGCGCTCGCACAGATGACCGTTGGCATTCGTCCGGTCAATGAAAAGTTCTCGCGCCTTGCCTTCATCCTGTATCTGTTCTTCATCAATCTCGGCTCGGCGCATCATCTTTTGGTTGACCCCGGTCTTTCCTTCGCTTGGAAAGCCGTCAATACATCCTACGCCATGTACCTTGCTGTACTTGGTTCCATGATGCACGCCTTCTCCATTCCTGCCGCTTTGGAAATTGCCCTACGTGCCAAAGGCTACAGAAAAGGTTTGTTCGGATGGCTTCGCAATGCACCCTGGGGCGAGCCTGGTTTTAGCGCTTTGGTTCTATCCATGTTCCTTTTTGGCTGGATCGGCGGCGTGACCGGTGTGACCATCGGCACTGAACAAATCAATATGCTCGTTCATAACACCTTGCGCCTGCCAGGTCACTTCCATGCAACAGTGGTCAGCGGCACAACCCTTGCCTTCATGGGCTTCACCTATTACGTCATTCCGCTCATCTTCCGCAAGGAGCTCAAACTCAAGAGTTGGGCAAAATGGCAGCCGTATATTTTCGGTTTCGGTATGTTGCTCACCTCCATGGGCATGATCGTCAGCGGTTTGCAAGGCGTCGCCCGCCGCAACTGGGATATCACCTTCGCTGGTGTCGTTCCCGGCACCGTTGAAATCTCACTGGCGGTCTTCGGTGTTGGCGCAATTCTCGCTGTCATCGGCGGCATCATGTATGTGACCATTGTGCTCACCTCCATTTTGACCGGACCCCGCCTCGAAGCTTCTAATCTCTTGTTGCTCACTGGTACACACAACCCGATCATCGATTCTACAAAATTGACCGATCACCAAATGGAAGACAAGCAGAACCAACCCAAAGGCGCGCTTGTACTCGTCTTTGCCTTCCTTGTCTGGTTCGCCATTTATTACTTCACTAACTGGTGGTTGCTGGGTCGTACCTGGTTCATCCGCTAGAAAGATATGCTCCTTTGAAAACCTGCCCGGGGCTTCGCCACCTCGGGCAGGTTCAAATTTCCAAGACTGGCAATTCAACAAAATGACAGCATCTTTTTTACTCGGGTTACTCGGAAGTCTTGGGCATTGTGTCGGCATGTGCAGCGCAGTCATCATCCTCTTCGACCGCCAGCCGATCTTTCAGAATAAACCCGCCTGGGTTCTCGCGCACACGGGGCGCATCACCACCTATTCCATTCTCGGTTTCATCTTCGGCGCGTTCGGTCAAACCCTTTGGGCGTTCGACAATCTTCAAGCCACGCTCTCCATTCTTTTTGCAATCATCGCCTTTTATATGGCATCTGCATTTATTGGATTAACTCCCTCGCCAGAATCATTATTTCCCGGATTGGTTCAACGCTGGGGCAGCGCCATTCGTGGATTCAAATCCGCTTCGCTCCCAACCTCATACCTGCTCGGTCTCCTTTGGGGACTCCTCCCCTGCGGCTTGATTCTGACCGCGCTCCTCACAGCGGTCACTTCCACCAATGCTTTTCAAGGCGCAGTGAACATGGCGGTCTTTGGCATTGCTACGCTCCCAAGTTTATTTGCCGTTAAATGGTTTGCATCAAAATCCATTCCACGCATCTGGTCACGAAGCCTTGCTTCTCTTGTGATGATGTTCTTCGGCTTTCAATTCGCCATGCGCGGATTCGCCTCTCTCGGATTGGTTGACCACTTTATGCTGGGTTCGGTCATGCTTTGGTAAATATCAAGTTGTCATTATGAATCTTGCTTCTGCTTCTCCTGTCGAAACAAAAACACTCACCACCTGCTCGCTTTGTGGATTAACCACTCTGCATCCCCTATCGAACGACAATGGGGACGTCTTTTGCTGTCCATCGTGCAGGGAGGTGGCGGCGCTTCTGGCGGAGAGTCCAGCCGTTGAGCAGAATCAGGCTCAAGTTCCAGAAGGAAGCGGTGTCCTGAGTTCATCGAAGGGC
>VGOX01000251.1 GCA_016875755.1 Chloroflexota bacterium | reverse complement strand
AGAGCGGCGCGAGCGATCGAGAGCAGTTGCCGCTGTCCCTGAGAAAGACCCGAGCCGCGTTCGCCGAGCACTGTCTCGTATTTTTCGGGCAGGCGTTCGATGAATGTGTCCGCATTGGCGAGTTTGGCGGCGGCGTAGATTTCTTCATCGGTGGCGTCGGGGCGGCCAAAGCGGAGATTATCCATGACAGAGGCGCTGAACAGGAAGGTGTCTTGCAGCACGATGCCGATCTGCTTGCGGAGTGAATCCGCGGTGACATCGCGTACATCCACGCCATCTATTTTGACGGAGCCATGCGTGACATCATAGAAGCGGGGCAGGAGGTTGATGATGGTGGTCTTGCCAGCGCCTGTGGGACCGACGATGGCAATGGTTTGCCCGGGCTCGGCTGTGAACGAGACCTTGTCCAGAACGGGCACGCCTTCTTCATATTCATGTGAAACTTCTTCGAACTCAACCCTGCCATTGATCTCGGTCATGGATTTGGCGGCGGGTTTATCCACCACGGCGGGTTTTTCGTCGAGAATGGTGAAGATGCGTTCCGCGCCTGCGATGGCATTTTGGATATTCGTCCACAAGACGGCGATCTGCTGGATGGGTTGGTTGAAGCGCTGCACATACGCAAGGAAGGTGATGACCAAGCCAAGCGTGACGGTTGCACCGAAGAGCGTGTCGCCTGTCAGCAGGTACCAGCCGCCAACGCCTGTGACGATGGCAAGCCCGACATACGAGAGTGCTTCAAGTGTTGGTGCAAGTGCGGAGGTGTATGCCACAGCGCGCACGTTTGCGTCACGGTTGGCGGCGTTGACTTCCTTGAATTGCTCGATGTTCTCATCGGCGCGGTTGAAGGCTTGCACTTCGCGGACGGATGAAATGGTTTCCTGTAATTCAGCGTTGACATTGCCGATCTCTTCGCGGCTTTTGCGGAAGGCTTTGCGCGCCTGCCCTGAGAACCAAACGGTGGCAATGAACATCAAGGGCGAGACGGCCAGCGAAAGCAAGGCGAAAGGCAGGCTGGCGGTGAGCATGTTGTATGCCACCCAGACCAGTAAAAGGATGCCGCTGAATACGTTGACGAGTGCGAACGAAAATGCCTGTTCGATGGCGGAGGTGTCATTGGTGATGCGGCTCATCAGGTCACCAGCTTCGTGTTCGGCGTAGTAGCTCATGGAGAGGTCGTGTAATTTCTCGAACACTTCCACGCGCAGAACGCGCAGCACATGCTGACCTGTCCATGCCATGGTGAAGAAGGTGGCGCCTGTCAGGACTGCGCCGATGACGTACAGGGCGATGATGACCAGGATCAGGCGGAACATGCCTTCGATGCGCTCTGCATCGGTGGCGGTGGCAAGCTCAGGAGTTGTATATCCGCCGAGGTGATAGGCGTTGTAGATGATCTGCCGCGAGAAGGATAATGTGGAGGGGTCTTCGGTCGTCCCAAGCCAGCAGGAGGAAACTGTTTCTTGGGCAGAATCAGGACTGCCCTGAGTTTGATCGATGGACGGCGGCGCGAGTTGAGCGAAGGCACTACTTCCAGCGGGCACGAGGAAGCAGTCTGTGGCTTGTCCCATCAATTCGGGGGAAGCGACCTGTGTCCATGTGGAGATGACGACGAAGAGCACTGCCAATACGATCATGTGCCAAAAACTGCCGAAGTATTTGCCGAGGCGGCCGAGCGTTTCGCTCAGGTTGCGAGGCTTGATCGTTTCTTGATTGAGTATATTACGGCCATGCATCATGATGACACCTCGCTTTGTTGCGAGAGAATTTGTGAGTTATAGATCTCTGCGTAAATCGGTTCTTCTTCCATAAGTTGTGCGTGTTTGCCTTGCGCCACGATCTCGCCTTTTTCGAGCACGAGGATCTTGTCTGCATTGATGACGGTGCTGATGCGCTGCGCAATGACGAACGATGTGCGGCCTTTCATTAGAGTTTCAAGCGCAGCCTGAATATGCACCTCGGTGGCGACATCGACACTGGAGGTTGAGTCGTCGAGGATCAGAATACGCGGATTGAGAAGGAGTGCGCGCGCGATTGCCACACGCTGCTTTTGTCCGCCGCTGAGGGTGATGCCGCGCTCGCCGACATGGGTGTTATAGCCATCGGGGAATGACATGATGAAATCATGCGCCGCCGCCGACTTTGCCGCCGCCTGCACTTCTTCGAGTGTGGCATCGGGTTTGCCGAAGGCAATATTTTCGCGGATCGTGCCGCTGAACAACGTTGTCTCTTGAAGCACAATGCCGATCTGCGAGCGGAGCGAATCGAGCGTGACATCACGCAGGTCGTGACCGTCAATGGTGATGCTCCCTTCGACAGGGTCGTAGAAACGCGGCAGCAGATTAATGATGCTGGTCTTGCCCGAGCCTGTTGCGCCGAGCAAGGCAATGGTTTCGCCAGACTTCGCTTCAAACGTAACATTTTTCAATACAGGGTCGCCGCCGCCTACATAACGGAAGGTGACGTTCTCGAACTTGACATCGCCTTTCACAGCTGGG
The DNA here is from genome assembly GCA_016875755.1 of Chloroflexota bacterium. Lineage (GTDB taxonomy): Bacteria > Chloroflexota > Anaerolineae > Anaerolineales > Villigracilaceae > Villigracilis. The sequence goes on along the minus strand of VGOX01000251.1, from coordinate 1,973 downwards.
AGTTTCGATGCGTTCGGTTTATCCACAATGTCACTTTCGGCATCGAGAATTTCAAAGACGCGGTCTGCAGAGGCAGAGGCTTGCCCCATTTGGGTGACGATCGCGCCGAACATCATGATGGGGAAGAACAGGTACATCAGGTAGAGTGAAAATTCCTGCCATGCGCCGATGCTCAATGTGCCAACGATGATTTGTTTGCCGCCCACATACAGGATGGCGGCTTGTCCGAGGTTGGCAATTAAGAAGACCAGCGGAAACAGGAACGTGAACAAACGGTTGACCGCAATGGATTGATTCATCGTGTCATCTGCGGCGGCGCGGAATTTTGCCTGTTGTTCCTTCTCGCGCGTGAAGGCTTTGATCACTTTGACGCCCGCCAGATTCTCCTGCAAGACCGTATTCAAAGTTGAAAGTTTTTGCTGCACCTTCGTGAACATCGGCTGGGCAAGGCTGGCAAAGACACCGAACAACACGATCGCAATCGGCAGGATCGGCATGGCTGTCCATGCGAGCGCAACATTCGACGAGAACAAAATGATGACCGTACCGCTCAACAGGATCACCGCGCCAACAAGCTGCAACAAACCCTGTCCGATGAACAGACGCACTTTTTCCACATCATCCGTCGCACGGATCATCAATTGTCCCGTTTGATTTTTATCGTGATATGCAAATGACAACTGTTGTATCTTGGCATACAGGTCGTTGCGCAGATCGTACGCCACCGACTGTGAATTCTTCTCCGCCCAAAACGCCTGTAGGAAGGAGAACACGCCGCGCAGGAGGGCAAAGACGAGGATGGCCACCAAAGCCGTCATCAGAGCCTGAGGCGCATTCCCAAGATCCGCTTCAAGCGTCGCTGTGAGCTGCTCCAACGACCAGGCAGAGTCGTAGCCCAGGGCATCCAAAATCTGTGGCAGCGCCGCACTCATAAATGGTGCAGGGATATTCTCAAGCGCCTGCAAAACCTGATCGGCGAGAAAGCCGCTGGTGACCGCATCGATCACATTGCGGATCATACGCGGCACAGCCAGCTGCGAAAGCGTGGCGATAATCAAGAAGATATACGGTAAAACGGCCTGACGTCCATGTTTAGTCAGGTATTTGATGGCACGCCCGATGCCTTTGAAAGATGTTCTTTCACGGCGTGCGCGTGCGTTGGGCTGGGTCATGGTTGCTTGCAAGGGATACTCCTTATAAAAAGATCATTCAGACAATATCAATGTGTTGTGGAGAAAATACGCAGAAAAATAGGAAGCATTGTGGAACTATTTTGTCTCTTCCATTGCCTGTGCGGCTTTGGTCAAAATGGCAAGCGCCTCTGCCACTTTTTTATTCTCTTCCGAATTCATGCGTGACGTTAACTCATCCATCCAGCGGTAGCGTTCGTTGAAGCCCGCTTCGATCAGGCTTTTGCCTTTGGGCGTAAGCTGCAACACCTTGGCACGGCGGTCATTGGGGTCTTCGGCGCGCTCCACATAATCTCCCTGCACAAGTTTGTCCACCAACTGGCTGGCAGCCGCATTGGAGATATCGAAGCGTTCGCTAACGTCTGAAACTCCGCAGGCACCCTTATGATGCAATTGCATCAGGATGCTGAACTGCGGCATGGATAAACCCGTGGATTTGGCGAAATGCGTCCAGCCGTGCATGGAGCGGTGCATGAAAACATCCATCCATTCACGCAGAGATTGGGAGATCGGGGGGGATTTGGTCATAGTTAAGCCTTCTTTTTAGTTAAGCGGGCTTAACTTTATGCGCGAGTCAGGTTTTGGTCAAGAGGTGAATTGTTTGAAAAGCATAAGAAAAAGAACGGCTTCAAAAAAGGCTTTGGATGGTAATATACTAGACATTATCCGAAATAACAGAACAGCGTTATGATGAGTGAATGCTGACCTATGAAGAATTAAAAACAAAGCCGAGACAGTTTCTAACCTTTACCAGTCTAACCGTGGCAGAGTTTACTGAACTAC
>VGOX01000250.1 GCA_016875755.1 Chloroflexota bacterium | reverse complement strand
TTTAGAAAGTCGCGGCGGGAGAGAGGGGAGGGGGTGGTTTCTGTCATGTGTCAGTATCCAGTGGTCAGTAATCAGTGACCAGTAATTGGTAATTGGAGATTGGTAATTGGTGACTATGTAACTATTCAACTAATGAACTACAGTCGGCATATTCCATGGCAAATATAAATTCATGCCGGGTCCGCGGAAGTAGATGCCGATGAGGGTGAGGACGATGAAAGCGGTGAAGAGGAATGCCGCGATGAACAGCACTCGTTCTTCGGTATCAGCCTGAAAAAATTTGTGAATGCGGTCATCCAGCAGGATGAGCGGCAAGGCGATGACTGCCAACGGGATGAGTCCGTTTGAGAGGAGTGTGTCCCAGGTGGGAAGCCAAAGAGTCCAGTTGAGGATGTATTCATCGAGCAAGATCCAGATGGGCGTAGCGATGAGCGCGATGCCGACAGCGAGGACGGTGAGGGCGCGTCCACGTTGAGAGCGGAAGTAGACACCGACGCTTTTGAGATTCAAGTCAAAGAACGGGAGCAGGAAGATGCCTGCAATCGCAATCGAGGGGATGATGATCGCGCCAACCAACGGGTGGAAGTGCAGCAGGAGTTCTTGAAGTCCCATGAAGTACCACGGCGCTTTGGCAGGGTTGGGAGACAAGGCTGGGTTGGCGATTCCCTCCAATGGAGCCGGAACAAGCATGGAGAAGAGAAGAAGCGCAGCAGTCCACGAGAGGGCGAAGATCATTTCGCGGTTGGTCAGGTTTGGGATGGTGGTCACGCGTTCGGGTTTTGAATCCTCAGTTTGCTTTGAAGATTTTGGAATGGTCAGACCGCCATCTTTGCGGACGCGCCAAAAATGATAGGACATCAACCCGAAGATGGCGAGCGGGATGAATGAGATGTGCATGGAGTAAAAGTTAAGCAGCGTGTTTGCGCCAACTTCGGGTCCGCCGAGGACGAGTTGGGTAAGCCATTGCCCAATGAGCGGAACATAGCTGATGATGCTGGTTCCGACGGTGATCGCCCAATAAGCGAGTTGATCCCACGGGAGCAGATAGCCAGTGAAGTTCGCACCTAGCACGAGAAGCAGCATGGCAACGCCGATGAGCCAGTTCAGTTCACGCGGCGGGCGGTACGCGCCTGTGACGAAGACACGAATGAGATGAAGCACGGTGACGACGATAAGGAGATTTGCGCTCCAGTGGTGCAGGTTGCGGATCAGTTCGCCGAACCAGACGTTGGAATTTATTTCGAGGATGTCGAGATAGGCTTGCGGTGCGGCGGGGGTGTAGTTGTTGATGAGGATGATGCCCGTGCCGCCGAGGATGGTCATGAGTAGGGCAGAGAGTCCGCCCAAGCCCCAGGTGTAGGTCCACTTCATGGAGGTGGTCTCCACTTTTGAGGGGTGAATGTGCAGGATCAGGCTTTCCATCACCATGCGCATGCGTCCGCGGTCATCGGCTGGGACGCCTTCAGGGGTGAGGCGTTTTCGCATTCGTTCAAATAATGAAGGTTCGGGTTGAGGTGTTTGTTCTTCCATGAGATTTCCTTTGTGGAATAACGAAGTTCTATTTCGTGGTTTTCCGAAAGTAGAACTTTCGGATTTCATGTTGTGGTTTTATCAATGCAAGTTGTAGAGAGGGAAAAGGATGTGTGAAGGTTTGGTAAAGGTGTACTGTCATTGCGAGGAGGGCGATAGCCCGACGAAGCATTCTCCAAGCCTATTTGATGAGATTGCTTCGGGCGGAAAAGCGCTGCCCTCGCAATGACATCTTTTTCGAGTCTTGAAGGGATATTTACATAGCCTTTACATGGGCGTTCTATCATGGGGTCATCGTAAAAAAAGAACGTCACGTTTCAAGCGCGACGTATAAACAAGGAGATAATCATGTTCAACAATTTCAAACACATTCTCGTTGGCGTCCTTTCAGCGGTGGTTGTGATCGCCGTGGGCGCAAGTGCCTACAATGCTTTTGCTTCGCCAGCAGTTCCTGCTGTGAATACCAACGACGTTGCCCAATACGGAAATGGAAACGGTAACGGCGGCACAACAGGGGGCAATAGCACGCAGTTGACTGCCATCCCCGCTTCAGATTTGAGCGCGGAAGAAGCCGCCGCACTCTTGTTCATGCGCGAAGAAGAAAAACTCGCGCGCGATGTTTACAATCAGATGTATGCACTTTGGGGACAGCCCGTCTTCCAGAACATCGCTGCCAGCGAGCAGGCTCACATGGATGAGATCAAACTGCTGTTGGATCGCTACGGTCTTGCCGACCCCGCGCTTGCTCCTGGTCAATTTGCCGATGCCAACCTTCAGGCTTTGTACGACCAACTGATCGCGCAAGGTTCCATCTCTGCGACTGAGGCGCTCAACGTCGGCGCATTGATCGAGCAGACCGACATCGCTGACTTGCAAGCCCGCCTTGCTCAAACAGATAATGCTGATATTCAACTGGTGTACACCAACCTGATGAACGCTTCATATAATCACCTTGCGGCTTTCACGGGTGAACAAGGTGGCAACGGGAACGGTAACAGCGGCGGCAATGCTCAGGCTGGGCAAGCAGGTCAAGGTCAGGTGGGAAGCGGGGTTCCGCAGGCGAATGTCTCTGGCGCGGTCACTGTCCACGGCGTGGTTAATTCATACGACGGCATGGGCATCAGTTTCACTGCCGATGATGGACAGGTTCTCTATGTGGACACGGGCAATATGCGCTACAGTCAGTCGCTTGGGTTTGCGCCTGTGGCAGGCGATGGTGTGACGGTGGTGATGTTCTATGGCGACCAGGGCGTGAACAGCGCGATTACGGTCACGATGGATGTAACAGGCATGACCTATACCTTCCGTAGTGAAACGGGTCAGCCGTTATGGGCGGGTGGCAATGGGAAAGGCAACGGCGGAAACCATTAAATCTTTTGTATGAAAAAAGTCCCTGCCAACTGGCAGGGACTTTTTTGTATCGAAATTAATCGTCATGCTCGCGCCCATCGGCGTGGCATTCAACACAGTTCTCAAAATCGGAGATGCCTTCCTCACGATGTTCCTCAGCAATCCTGGAGGGATTATGCTCGTGGCAGCCGTAACAGGTGTAGGTGGTCAGGCTGTTCGGGTGACAAAGAGCGCATTGATTATTTGCGCCTTCATGATTCATGGGGAAGGTATGTTTACCATTATACGAAGCAGGTTCCCATGCACTGGTTGAATGGCATGCGGCGCAGTCGGTGCCGAATTGTCCAAGATGTTCGTCAGGTTCGGCATGACAGGCAACGCACTCTTTCGGTGTGCCTTGATACACACCATTCTTATGGCAGGATTCACATTCCACGTTTGCGTGTGCGCCATCCAGTTTGAAGGCAGAGAGATTGTGATCGAACGTGGCGGGCGTCCAGCCTTCGGGTGAATGGCAGGCTTGGCACTCTGCACCATAGGCAAACTCATGCGGGTCATCCGCGCGGTGGCAGGAGTAGCAATCTTGCAAAGTCACTTGCATATCGCTGATGCTACGTGCATTCAGGTGACACTGCGAACACGGCAGCCCTGTATGTTTTCCCTGTAATGGGAAACTGAAACGATTGTGGTCGAAGTCGTTGCCATACGTATCAACGCCATCGTGACAGACAAGGCAATCCGCGCCGAATTCGAGCAGATGAAGCTGGGCGTAGACAATGTCCACTTCGCGGTGGCAGGTCAGGCAGGAGTCCGAAGTGAAGGTGGAGATGTCATCCGCGTGGCAGTCGGCACACTCAAAGGGAGTCCCATCCAGATTTTGTTGGTGACCCTCCAATGAATATCCAAGTGCATCATGCGGAAATTCGTTTTTGCCCAACTCTGTGAGTGAAGCGGTTTCGCCGCGATGTTCGGGGTGACAATCACGGCAGGCAAGCGCGGGGCTTTTGTGGGTGATGATGCCGTGCAACTCGGCGACAGTGAGCATTTGCGCCGCAATTTCTGTGTGACATTGGATACAGCGATCTGCCATCTCCTCCTGCCCCCAAAATGGGACATGGCACGCGCCGCATTCCTGAATTTGGGCATGAGATGTGACCCCATTCAGTTCTTCACCCTGTTGGGTGTTGAGATCGCCCGAACTGAACATCTCTCCGCCGCTGGCAAATGCAACGCCGACCAGGGCAAAGAATGTAATCAATGCTGCGATAACCCCCGTACCCGTAAGACACCCAAGACGATTGTTGTTCATGCCCGCCTCCTACTTGAAAAATGTGGCGTAATACAACGCCCCGCCAATGTGAACGAATGCAGAAATGAACAGCACAATGCCAATGGGAATGTGAACGGTATGCCACAATGCCATGAGTTGCCGCGCGCGTTTCAATGCCTCTTGCGAAAGTGTGCCTTCGATCTCCAATCCATCCAGCGTGGTGTGTCCTGATAAATCATCGTTTGCTTGCTGGTGAAAGTCCAGTTCTGGTAAAGGTCAGGCTGCCAGATAGCAGGCAACCAATGCAATCGGGTGACTGATTGTGTTGAAGCGTTGTAACT
>VGOX01000249.1 GCA_016875755.1 Chloroflexota bacterium | reverse complement strand
CCGTACACGGCGCGCCCCACACGGCAGGTTAAACCGACAACGGCGCCAAGCCGATTGCGGATGGCGGAGATGCGGTGGAGCGTACGCTCCATGCCGGCGCGGTTGTCGGCGTCGAAGGAACCGATGCGCTCCGTGATGTGGTCAATTTCAGAACGGGTTATCTCTTTGTCAGAGAGTACGATTTCACCTTCGACAAAACGTGCAGCGGGCAACCGCCCAAGGTCAATGACGATCTCCAGCAATCTATCGCTGTTGTTCGCCTTTTCCACCGCGTGTCGAATGTTTGCGGGGAGGACGCTCAAAAGGGCGTCGAGGTCGTCTGTAATTCGGTGTTGTGTCATAGTTAAAGTACCAGTTTCCACGTGTCAGGTGACACAAGTGGGCAAATAGGAAAAAGATAAAGGCACGCGAAAATATTCAAGCGCGGCTTGGGTTTTAAGGGTGAAGGGGAAGAGTAAAGAAGATCATGATGAATATACCTGCCTTTCGGGGGTGTCACGCGCAGAGTTTCGCGTGTCAGGCATCCTTATGCCGATATGTAGTGGCAGGTGACATTATAGCAGGTTGACGGTTAACGCATTGTTAGAGATGCGTGTTAATTTTTTAAATTTGTCTGACGAATTTTGTGTACAAAATTATGTATTCCGTGCGTGCCAGTTCTTCAATACCAGATAAACGATAGGCAGACCAATACTCAATCCAGAAATACGGACGGTCTTGCGGTCGGCAAGATTAATTGCAATGAAATAGCGCTTCCCGTTTCGCGTTTGAGTGTAGGTGTAGTGGATCGAGACGACCTCATTCGCAAGTATGGTTTTTTCATTCAGAAGATAATGCAGCCGCAGCGTACCACCTTCAAGGGCAATCGATTTCGGCGTGGAAAGAAGCGAAATCCCAATCGCAAAAATGATGATCACCAAAAAGATGAGCGGGAAAATGGTATCCGTGGAGGTCAGCGCTTCTGGATCTGACGCCCACAGAAATGCGCCAGCCATTCCGAACACCGCCGTGATAGCGATCAAGGAGCCGAATACCTGCCACAATCCTCGCCGCATCTCGCTGAATTCCTGTGCGCCGAACAGGTCCGGGCGTTTCCTGCCGATCCATTCGATGACTTCCTCATATCCGGGCAATCGATACATTGGAGCAACGGTCACATCTTCATCGAAGTTATGCAGTTTGATGCCATACCCCCTGCCCGAAACACGGTGGACCTCCGTCCAGCGCAGGGTCTTTGAACCCAGCAAGGTCTGAGTGGTGATCTCCTCTTCCGAAACAATGGTTTTGGCTGTGTAAGTAAAGACTGTATACACAAAAAGCCCGCCCAACAGGAGGACGAAAGGAACCGTCAACCAGAGCGATTGCAGCCCAACCCCAAGCGTAAAACATACACCACCCAGCATAAAAAGGAACAAAACAATAATAAAAACCTTTGTTACAGTAGTGTGTTGATAAATTCGCGGTTCGTTGATAATTTAATCCTTTGAAGATTTACGGGCAGCATTTTACATTAATTCAATTGTAATCCTTCATACCCCATCTTTCCTACCCGCTAATGCCTTATCGCCTGTATAATTGAAACATGTCATTCCCGAACGACTCCAATATACCACCCGCCCCGCATTACGATGAAACCTCCGCAGAACGCGTCCGCCGGCGGCGCGCCACACGCCGTTCCTCCATCCCGACGGATGCAGAAGGACAGGCGGAGTTAATTTCATCCCTGGCGCGGCGCGCATACCCATCCATCGAGTTATTTGTCTTTTCGCTGGTCTGCGGCGCCATTCTTGGACTGGGCTTTTTGCTCGATTCTCCCGTTGTGCTTTTGCTCGGCATTCTCGTCGCACCGTTGATGACTCCCTGGGTGGGTTTTTTGCTTTCCATCCTTACAGGCTCTGTCCGCTTCTTATTTGAAACCGTCATGGCATTGCTCATCAGCATTGCCCTCGTCTTTGCAGGCGGATTGCTCTCCGGCTTTGCGGCACGCCTGTTCGACGACCTCCCCCATAACAATGCCTTCATCCATGCCCGATTGTGGATTCCTGCTCTCGTTGTGCTTGTCATTGGCGCGATCACGCTGGTCATTTCTTTTGCCCGCTCCGAAGCTAGGCCGTTCCTGCCGAGCGTATTGATCGCCTATCTTTTCTTTTTACCGATCAATGCGGCGGGGTTTGGTTTGGGTGCAGGCTTGCAGGATATTTTCCCGCAGGGTTTGTATGTGTTCGCGGCGCACTTTGCACTGGCAAGTGTACTGGGTCTTATTACACTTTTCCTTCTGCGGTTGCGCCCATCACCGGGCGGTATCATCTTCAGTGTGATCACACTCCTGCTTTTCGCGTTGATCCTGTTCAGGTTAATGGGATCAGGCGTCCCGTCTGGCAGTGAAGCGGTGACTCAGTCCACGCCCACCAATCAAATATCCGCGCCTCTTTCCCCAACCCCCGGCCTGTTTCTGACATCGACAGGCACGGTACGCCCTTCGAACACTCCTTCGCGCACGCCAACAGCGGGCACTCCATCACCCATTCCATTGACAATCGAGATCACCCTGCCGCCCACCGAAACCCCAACGGTGACATTGACCATTCAGCCAACGCCAACATATGGAAGAATTTTTGCAAGTGAAGGCGGCGGCGCAAACCTGCGCGATGAGCCCGGCGGCAATTACATGATGACCCTGCTCAACGGTACGATCGTGGAAACCTATTCGGAATTCGAGATCGTGAACGGGTCAACCTGGGTAAAGGTATATGCCACGCTCAACGGGCAGCAGATCGAAGGCTGGCTGTTGGAATCTGTGCTGCGCTATGCCACACCTGCGCCAGGGTTTGAACCATCCGCAACGCCGGTATTTACCAGTACCCCCACCCCGTAAACTTACATCACGTCAGGCTTTCAACCTGACCTTCAAAACACATAACAAAAGAGGACATTCATGCCCATCCATTTTGGTACAGACGGCTGGCGCGCCGTGATCTCAGATAGTTTCACTTTCAGTAATTTACGCATGGTTTCGCAGGCCATCGCGGACGCAGTTGCTTCAGATCATTGGGACAAATCGGAAAATGTAGACCAGAAGAAGATCGTTATCGGTTTCGATACGCGTTTTCTGTCTGACCGTTTCGCAGGTGAAGTGGCGCGTGTGCTGGCCGCAAACGGGTTTACGGTTCTACTGGCGCAATCTGACTCGCCAACCCCCGCCATTTCTTTTTCAGTCAAAAACAACAACGCCATTGCCGGCGTCATGATCACCGCCTCGCACAACGCGCCGCGTTATAACGGCGTGAAGTTGAAAGGCGCTTTCGGCGGCTCAGCGCTATCGGAACAATGCCGCCGCGTGGAAGTGTATATCAACGACAATGAAGAGCAGGCGCGCGGCCCCAACCTGATGGACTATCAAAAGGCGCGTGAGGCGGGTTTGATCCAGAAGTTCAATCCACTGCCTGCCTATTTCGAGCATTTGCGCAAACTCATCAACACCGACATCATCGCGGACAATCCCCAACGCTTCGTGGCGGATGCCATGTATGGTTCCGGGCGCGGTGTTATCAAAGCCTTTTTGCAGGGAACAGGCTGCGAGATCCATGAGATTCGTGGCGAGATGAACCCCGGCTTCGGCGGTGTACATCCTGAGCCGATCGCAAAATATCTCGGTGCGCTCTCCAGCGCAGTCAGTTCGGGGTTTGGTAATTTTGGCGTGGTCACTGACGGCGACGCAGACCGTATCGGCGCGATGGATGAACGCGGCAATTTCGTCGATCCGCACAAGATCATGGCGCTCTCGCTGAAATATCTCGTTGAGAAACGTGGCTTGAGCGGCTCGGTCGTTCGCACCGTTTCGACCACCCGCATGATCGACCGCCTTGCCAAACGCTACGGCATGAAGGTGCATGAAACCCCGGTTGGATTCAATCACATTGCCGACATTATGATGAACGAAGATGTGCTCATCGGCGGGGAAGAATCGGGCGGCATTTCCTTCAAGGGACACATCCCCGAAGGCGATGGTCCGATCATGGGACTGTTGCTGGTGGAAATGCTGGCGTCCTCCGGTAAATCACTCGGCAGCATGGTGGATGAACTGCTTGCGGATGTGGGTCCTGCCTATTATGAACGTGTGGATATGCGCCTCAGCCGCCCTGTTGCAAAAGCAGAGATGACGGATTTCCTAACGAAGAAAGCGCCCGCTGAGATCGGCGGGGAAAAAGTGGCAGAGATCAGCCAGCGGGACGGTGTCAAATACATCATGGCAGATGACTCCTGGCTGCTAATTCGTCCATCCGGCACGGAGCCTGTTCTGCGTGTGTATGCCGAAGGGCGCACACAGGAGATGGTTAGAGCCCTGTTGGGGTATGGCAAGACCGTGGCGGAAAGCGTCGTCTAAAAAAGAAAAAAATCGAGTAGGGAGCGGCGGCTAACCGCTCCCTCTCACACCACCGGACATGCGGGTCCGCATCCGGCGGTTCACCAAGAGTGGCGCAGATCCTCTTGCGCTGGA
>VGOX01000248.1 GCA_016875755.1 Chloroflexota bacterium | reverse complement strand
TAGGCGGCTCGAATTTCTTTTTCACTCGCTACTTGCATTGCGCTCATTGAAATTTATTTTCGCAGACCTTTATCTTTTTGACAACCCTTTATTCTTTTTTCGCTGAGTAGTTACCTAAGCGTTCTGTATGTTTTCAATTGCAAAGCCTCAGAGAGCCCGAGAATACTGGTGAGCGGGGTGCGCAATTCATGGCTCATACTGGCAAGAAATTCATCTTTAAGGCGCGAAGCCTTCTCGAGGGCGGCATTTGCAATGCTGAGCTTATCGCGGCTGTCATGCAGAGCCTGTTCTGCTTTTTTTCGTTCAGAAATATCACGGGCTACGCTCTGCACCAAAATGATATTGCCTGATGCATCGCGGACGGGAGATAGATTGATCTCCACATCCACCCGTTTTCCATTTTTTCCGATAAACGTACGTTCGTATAATGGGACATGCTCGCCGCGGATTACTGCAGCAAAGCGCTCATCTGCATCGTCTTTCTGGACGGGCGCCGCAACAGCATTAAGGTCATTCCTCGTCAGCTGTTGGTACTCTTCAAGGGTGTACCCCAACATTTTGAGTGCCTGGTTGTTCGCACTCATGTCTTTTCCGACGGGCGAAAGCAGGAAGATTCCATCGTTCGAGTTCTCAAACAAGGCGCGATAGACGGCCTCATTATGACGCACCTCACTGGTTCTTTCCTCGACTCGTCTCTCAAGATCGCGGTTCAACTCTTCCAGCTCGTTCTGGGCGGCGCGGACAGCTGCTTCTGTCTCCCGCTGCTCAAGCCACTGCCCCAGCATACGAGCAATGTTAGTGAGCATATCCCGTTCTTCCGGGATACTAAACGGCACATCCTCAGTGTAGTAAAAACATACTTCACCGCGAACCTTCCCGTTCACTTCAATAACCGCTTGCAAGCCATGCGATAGTCTTTCTGCAAATCTATTTGTGACATATTGCACCCCATCCAACTCCAACACTGGAGCCGCGAGATATGAAAACTGCATTGCAGGTTCGAGTGCCTCCAGAATCTCATTGCACACACTCTCAACAGGTTTATCACGGTCTTCCAATACCCTGCTGATGCTAAAGAGACAGGTCAATTCCTTTACGCGCTCTTGAAGTTCCAATTCCAAGATACGGCTATCGGTCACATCCAATACCGTGCCAGACATATACAAGTGCTGCCCATGCTCATCCCGAACCGATTGCAAACCCGCCTTAAAATAACGTAATTCGCCTTCGGTGGGAAATGCACGATACTCCACATGCACCAATGAGCCAGATTCAATCGCGGTCTGCTGTGCATCCAAAAGCACCTGACGATCATTTGGGTGTATCAGTGCAAGAAACTCTTCCAGCTCGGGCACACCCTGCTTCGGGTCCCGATTAAAGAGGCGGTACATCTCCTTTGACCAGAACATGCCACCCGAACGATTTGGATCAAGATCCCAACTGCCCAAATGCGCTATCGACTGGACGGCTTCAAGGCTTTCCTGACTCTTTCGCAGCATTTCTGCCGCAAGCTTTCTATCGGTAATATCAAACACCTGAATAAGCATGGTTGGCTCTTCATTGATGATCACTTTTTCAACCGATAAAATCACATTGCGTTTTTCGCCCGACTTTCTAAAAAAGACAGTTTCAAAATCGAGTACTCTGGACTTGCTATTTACTTCACCTATTAAACGTTTTCCGTCATCCGAAAAAGCCCACAGACCAAACTCTAATACTGTGCGTCCAATGACCCTCTTCGCGCTCATACCCCAGGCTGTAAGCCACGCGCGGTTTACATCTACCAATCGGTTATCGCTAACACGAGTGATGGAGATCCCGACCGGGCTGTTATCAAAGATCGTGGAGAAACGGCTCTCACTTTGAAGCACCGCTTCAGCGGCAATTTTCTGGTCAGTGATATCCCGAAAGTTAACCACCAAAGCATTGACGCCGGGCTGTTCCAGCAGGTTCGTGTACACAGCATCGATCCACCGATAGGTACCATTTTTATGACGAACACGATAGGTGCGCTCGAGAACGATGGAAGGCGATTCGCGAAAATGCGCTGAATTTCCAATACGACGGGAAGATCTTCAGGATGGACCATTTCGCGCCCTAGGGCACCGACTATATCTTTGTTTTCATAACCAAAAATACGCGCCGCAGATGGGCTGCCAAAAATGATCTGTCCTTTTTCATCCAGCAAAACAATGCCATCTGGCGCATTTTCGATCAAAGCACGATTGCGCTGTTCAATTTGCTGTACGGCAATCTCGGTCTGCTTGCGCATCAAGGCGTTCGAAAAAATATCACCCGTCATTTTGATGAGAAGGATAGTATCTGCGTCCCAGGTGCGGGGCGCTTTCACCACATCCAAACCAACAAAACCAAATAATTTATTATTGATGATCAAAGGTACAGATAAAAGAGATTGGATATTCTGCGGCTCCAACGCCTCTCGCAGCTCCTGGGCGTCTGGCGGCAATTGCGAAACCAACGGAATATGAACCGCCTCCCCCTGTTCCATCTGATTCATCCACCATGGAAAAACTTCAATGGGCACACCCTGCAAATTTTCAATTTGAGGTTCGATCCCGGGCGCGCACCATTCATGCGTGTTATTCATATAGACGCATTCGCTGTCAAACTGAAATATGTAGGTGCGGTCAGCCTCTTCAAATTCCCCCAAGTGCCTGATCGATCTCTGCATCGATTTGATCGATCGGAAGATTAATGAAGCGGGTGGAGATGGAGTTCATGATCTCGACCAAACCATATTGGTATTCCAGAAGTTCCTGCTGCGCTTCCTGACGACCCTCAGCCTGTTTGCGGTCAATGACAGTGGCCACCTGAGACGAGACAAACTCAAGCATGCGCTGCTCACGTTCCGTATACATCTCCGTGTTGAAATAATGCTGCACGGCAATTGCCCCAATGGTTTTTCCCCGTGCGATCAACGGGGCACCCAACCATGCCGCAGCAGGGGCACCGATCACATCCAAACCAGCATATCGCTCATTGCCTTCCACGAAAAGCATGGATTTGCCTGTGCAGATAACATGGGATGTCAAGCCGCGCCCAATTGGGTACACCCTTTCATCTTCGTCTCCGTTCTCATCCACAAAATAGACGAATTCCATTACCTGCGCAGCATCATCAAGCAATGCGATGTAAAAATTCTCCGCATACATCACCCGCCCGATTTGCGCGTGGATCTGCGGGTAGAGTTCCTGCAACGACTGGGCGTTTTGCGCTGCTTCGGCGATGGTATAGAGCACATCCTGTAGATCTTGAGAGCGCTGCCGCTCGGTCACATCATGAGCCAGCACAATAAAATTCGGCGGTGCGTCGCCGATATTCGGCTTTGTCGAAACAGATAACTCAAACCAACGAACCCCATCCGGCATTGTTAGAGAATACGCCGTCCCAAAATGTTTACCATCATGCAAGGTATCTTCCAATGTATGCTTGATCGTATTGGCGGCATCTGCCGGGAGAGCTTCAAAAATGCTTTTTCCAATAAACTCTTCAGGCTTTACATATAAATTCTGTTGATCGGGCGCACGATAGTCCAAAATGCGGTACATTGCATCCACTTCAAAAAGCAGGTCAGGCAATGCATTCAAGGTGGCTTCCATTTGTTGTTGTGATTGAAGAAGCGCACGCTCAGACCGCCTGCTCTCTGTATTATCCTTACCGGTTGCAACAAAATTAGTGATCACGCCATGCGCGTCGCGTATTGGAGTGATGGTTTTTGTCTCATAATACAATTCGCCGCTTTTTTTTCGGTTAACGATCTCCGCCTGAAATACATCTCCACGCAGTATGACATTCCAAAGTTCTTGATAAAACTCTGCAGTGTGCATCTCCGATTTCAAAATTCGCGGGGTTTTTCCATACACCTCCTCGCGCGTGAAACCAGTCAATTTCTCAAAAGCAGGGTTGACATACTCAATGTTTCCTTCAATATCTGTAATAACTACAGTATCCGCCATCTGCGAAACGATACTGGAAAGTTTTTGGATCTCCTGCTGTGCGATGGTGCGATCTGTAATATCCACAAGGGTGGAGATTACAATATCATTTTCAAGGGCTGCGGAATATAGCAGATGACGCTTCTTTCCCTTCGTCGTCAGAATATCAAATTCCTCATTGAGCGCTTCGCCATTCGAAAGTACTTTTTGAAAGATCGCCCGATAATGCGACAGATCGACAACATAACGAAACGTTTCTGCCTGAAATAATTCTTCGACGGACTCAAAGTCAAAAATCCTCACAGCAGCCTGATTGGCGTACACGACCTTGCCGCTGCGTTCCTGCTGCAGAACCCCTACGAGAGAATTTTCGGAAAGGGAACGGAATTTTTTTCAGAACGAATAAGAGCATCTTTGGCACTTTGGGTGGAATATACATATATTAAAAATGCAAACGCCAGCGTAAGACCAGCCAACAACCCAGCCCAGGAATGCCACCATTCCCCCGCATCCAGGTACGATGCGGTTGTCCGCACAACAACCTGCCA
>VGOX01000247.1 GCA_016875755.1 Chloroflexota bacterium | reverse complement strand
TGGGTTCGCCTCAAACAGGTTGCCAATGAGACCCAACAGACTGTTTACCGCCTCAAACATGATTTGCTGTCCGACTATTTGCGTCAACAACTCAAATCGCCTGCTATTCAAATGACTTTTGCGTAAGTCCTAACTTATTCATATTTTGATTCTCCTGATATGGGTTTTAAAAAAATAGGGAGGGCAAATCTTTAGGGCTGCTGTCTGTTTAATCTACAAAAACTCCTCCTTTGCAAAATAGGGCAACCTAACAAATATGCAAAGTTAATTATACAGACTTTTGGTGAATTGAAACATTACAGATTTCCCCGCCTCATTCCTGACTGTTATTTGCTCCCCCTTTTATCGACATTTTTCCAGCCTCAGCGTTTCCCTGCTTTTGCCTGCAAAGCAAACGCCTCGTCACCATGGAGAGGCAATGACAAAGGCGCAGAATCCAATTTCATCACCCTGCTGTTCGCAAAGAACGCAAAATCAAATGCAGTGGCGTCGCCTGCGCGTTTCCCGGGAACAGGCATCAGCCGCGCTGTAAGTGGCTTGTCCAATCGCAGTGCCAGGGCGCACAGATCCAGCAACAGCGGGGTTATTTCGCCCGCACTCGTGTCGCCGGGCAAAGGCACCGTATCCAGCCCTGTGCCGCACACTGCCGAATACAGCAGCGCATCCTTCACCGTCAACGTTCCCTCCGCTGCGCGTTTCGCCAATACCGAATCTTCCAGTACAGGCTGCATAAACCCGTTGAACCCAACATGCGGAAAATCTGCGCGTTCGATGGCTTCCGTAAGAATAGCCGCGGCTGCAAGTGAACCATGCAACCCGATCTTCGGCACGCCCATTTTTTCAACCGCGTTCCCAAGCGAGTGCGCATCATCGGGGAATGGCGCCAGCGAAAAATCAATCCCCTTGAATTGGACATCCGCCAACTCATTCGTTGCGATGCGGGCGATTGCCTGCCCGTGACGTGTGATCTCCGCGACAAGAGCGCTTCTCCCCTCGCTCAAACTTGGCTGCCCCGCAAAGGCATTGACCGCCACATCAGCAGACTCCACCGCAATTGCAAAAGCGGGCTGGTCGCCATCATGATACGCCGCAGGGAAGAACGGAGCCCCCGCATTGACATTCGCCAGCGCAGCGAAACGTAAATTTGCAAACCCGTTCGGGTCGAGCGGCGCACACCTGGCAATCACCTCCGCACACGCTTTCACCGCCGCCAAGTGGATGTCATGTCCGCTCGTCATCGCCCCGCTGAAGAAAATATCCTCACTCGCCGCGATCGATTCAGGGATTATCTGATAACTACGCGGGAACTCTGGCAAAGCAGGTCCCAATGACGCATACAAAATTCCCGCTTCTTTGATCGCTTTCGCAAGCTGATTTGAAAATTTTGGCAGTTCATCGATATTCTGTTCCCCAAGCATGCGTGGAAAAGGAATCGTCGCCATCCGCACCGTTTGCACCTCATATCCCCTCGCCTCAAATGCGGATTTGGCTTTTGCTAAAAAATTCCCCGCCTGTTTCAATACGTTCCCATCCAGCGGAGATTTTGGATTGCAAAAATAAGTAATAGACCGAATCTTCATCTGCTCACTGCTCTCTGCCTCATCGCCTCAAACATCAACACTGACCCTGCCACTCCTGCATTGAGCGACTCGACATCTCCTGTCATGGGAATGCAAATTTTCCCAACCGCCATTTTTCTCGCGGATTCGCTTGCCCCGTCCGCTTCACTGCCGATAACCAATGCCACACGCTGACGTAAATCCGTTTCCCAACAAGAAACGCCATCCATGTCCGCAATCAAGACTTTCAAACCTTCCAGCTTTACAAATTTATCAATCTCTTCCCAACTCATCGCACGGATCGGCAGCCTGAAATGCGCCCCCATCCCCGCACGGACGACCTTCGGCGCAAACGCATCCGTTGTCTCTGGCGGTATCAAAACCGCCTGCACACCCGTTGCTGCCGCAGAGCGGAGTAATGTACCAAGATTGCCCGGGTCACGAATTTGGTCTGGGATGAGAATGAAGTTTGGTGATTCGGGAATTGGAAGTTGTGTATTGGCTAAAACGGCAAGCACGCCCTGCGGCGCATCTGTCTCGCTGATGGATTTCATCACACTTGGTGAAACCTCCTCCACATCCACGCCCTGTGACCTTAGACCTGCGACCTTTGACTTCCCTCTCTCATTCAGTGTCTCGTCAAACAACACAAACCGTATTGACCATTTTGCCTGAACTGCTTCTTCAAACAAACGTACACCTTCCACGACAAATGCGCCTGCTTCACGGCGTTCTTTGGCACGTCCCAACAATGCGCGGACAAGTTTAATCTTCGAATTTTGATTAGATGTGATCATTGGAAAGTATGAATTATGAAAAGACCGTGGTCCAAACCTCACGGAAGGCTCGGATGGTTGTGTTGTCAAACAACACCAGCCGAACAAGACCGATGCCCGAATTGCCATTTGCACCAAAATAGTTTTTGGTGCTCTCGAAAATAATTCCAGCTGCGCGTTCTTTGGGGAAACGGAAAATCCCTGTGGAAATCGCTGGCATGGAGATGGACTTGCATTTCAATTCATCCGCCACACGCAGGGAACCTGTCACAGCGGAGGCGAGTTTGGCATCATCGGTACCGTCTCCAGCCCAGATGGGACCCACAGCGTGGATAATGAATCTCGCAGGCAGCACCCCGCCCGAAGTCCAGGCAGGATGCGCGTGGGTGACAGGTCCATGCGTCCGAATCCACTCGTCGCTTTCCTGTTGGATAGTCGCGCCGCCGCGTTTGGAGATCGCCCATGCCACTCCGCCGCCATGCTGCAAATCTTCATTCGCGGCATTGACGATGGCGTCCACTTCTTCGATCGTAATATCGCCTTGCACGATCTGCAGGGTTTGCCCTGAAGATAAAGTTTTTTCTACTACAACGGTATTCATGTATTTATTTTACCCCCGTTAAATATTATAGGGGCGACTCGCGAGTCGCCCCTATAAAAAATTACTTCGTTTTTGCAACCACTGCGGCAAATGCCTGCGGGTTGCGAACTGCGATGTCGGCTAGCATCTTGCGGTTGAGCTCGATGTTCGCCTTCTTCAGCGCAGACACCAACTTGCTGTATGTCGTGCCGTTCAAGCGGGCCGCGGCGTTGATACGGGCGATCCACAACTTGCGCAGATCGCGCTTGCGCACGCGGCGATCACGGGTGGCGTACCACAGGCTCTTCAGCATCGCCTCGTTCGCACGTCTGAACAACAGGTGCTTCGAGCCGCGCTGGCCCTTCGTGATCTTCAAAACTTTCTTATGACGTCGGTACCCTTGCGGGCCGCCTTTTACGCGCATGTTTCTTTACCTCCTGCAAACTCGCGGGCGTCGGTGAGGTCTTCACCAGTTGCACACACCCGAAAGCCGCAACTAAAAAATTTGATTACGACTACCTCATGTGGGGGGCGAGGCGCTTGATGCGCTTCACGAACTTACGGCCCTCAACAGTGACCATCTCGCTCAATAGCGCCTTGGTGCGGTCAGATGTACGACGGCGCAAATGGCTTTTGCCGCCTTTCGTGCGCACGAGTACGCCGGAGCCGGTCAGGCGAAATCGCTTGGATGTCGCTTTGTGGGTCTTCAGCTTGTATTTCTTTCCAGGTTTTGCTTTGCGAGGCATAGCTGGGGTACTCCTTTCAGACAAAATTAACCGCGGGTCATGTGAATGCCCGCGGACGTTCAACATCGTTGGGGGGACTTGCTTCCCTTAGGCTTCCGCTTCAGACTTTGCTTCGGCCTGTTCGGGTTTCTCTTTCTTTTTCGCCGCCCCAGCCTTTGCCGGGACGAGAACCACGAGCATGGTGCGCCCTTCCATTTGCGGCGGAACTTCGATGGTCGCAATGTCGGCAAGATCTGCAGCGATTTCCTTCAGATCTTCCAGGGCAATTTCGGGGTAATCCATTTCGCGCCCACGGAACTTGACCGT
This sequence comes from Chloroflexota bacterium, assembly GCA_016875755.1. GTDB lineage: Bacteria > Chloroflexota > Anaerolineae > Anaerolineales > Villigracilaceae > Villigracilis. The sequence goes on along the minus strand of VGOX01000247.1, from coordinate 565 downwards.
CACACGGACTTTGTGTCCCTGTCCGAGCCAGCGGCGGGCATCGTCCACTTTGAAACCGCGGTGCGCTTCATTGGTCTTGGGCCTCAGGCGAATCTCCTTGACCTCGATCTTGGTCTGGGATTTCTTCGCTTCGCGTTCCTTCTTCGCCTTTTCGTAGATGAACTTACCAAAGTCCATCACACGGCAAACGGGCGGATTGGCTCCAGGCGAGACCTCAACAAGGTCCATCTCCGCATCGCGTGCAATCTTCAAGGCTTCCTTGATGGGCACAACCCCCACATTGCCACCATCAGGAACGATCAGGCGCACTTCCGCGACGCGGATGCCCTCATTTACTCGAAATTCGTTGGCGCTTATAAGTTTCTCCTCGTGTCTTAGACAAAACAAACCCAGCTTTTGGCTGGTTTTTTAGCGGGCGAATAATACCATGAAGGCGGGTGAGTCGTCAATAAAAGAGCCGGGCATGGGTGGGCGTCAGGATTTTGGGGAAAGGAGTAAGATAGGCAAGAGGAGCAAAAAGATGGACAAAGGCAAAGCAGTAAAAAAATGGCAGAAACTGAGCGAT
>VGOX01000246.1 GCA_016875755.1 Chloroflexota bacterium | reverse complement strand
CATTATGCTCATTACGATCGGTGCCGGCATGTTCAAATATTTTTCGGGATCGCTGGGCATGGTCATTGACCCGCCGGAAATACACGCGCACGGAATAACTTCTGTGTTTGGACCATTGCTGCTTCTACATGCCTTCTCCAGCGGAACTGCTGCCCTGACCGGTATTGAAGCCATCTCCAATGGTGTGACCGCCTTCAAAGAGCCGCGCAGTAAAAATGCAGCCATAACCATGTCTTGGATGGGTATCATTCTGGCAAGCCTCTTTCTCGGAATATCCTTCCTCGCCAGCCGGGTCGGTGCAGTCCCTTCAGAGGTCGAAACGGTCATTTCGCAAATGGCACGCACCATCTTTGGCGGGCAGGGATTTATGTACTTCGCTGTTATTCTCGGCACGACCATCATCCTGATCCTCGCCGCAAACACCGCCTTTGCCGGGTTCCCGCGTTTGGGAGCATTAATGGCAGGTGACGGTTTTCTTCCCCGCCAGTTGACCTATCGTGGCAGCCGGTTGGTTTATTCACGCGGCATTGTCGCGCTGGCGGTTCTCTCGTCCCTGCTGATCATTATCTTCCAAGCCAGTGTGACCCGCCTTATCCCGTTGTACGCTATTGGGGTGTTCCTTTCCTTCACACTGGCACAATTCGGCATGGCACTGCGCTGGCGCAGGAGTGGCCAGATCCACCCAGACCATGATGGGCATAAAGGCACCGAACGTGTGGCACACCTGCGCTTTGATCCGCGGTGGCGCTTCAAGATGTTCTTCAATGGCTTTGGTGCGCTCTGTACGGCGCTGGTCATGGTGGTGTTTGCCATTACAAAATTCCAAGACGGTGCCTACGTGGTGTTGATCCTCATCCCTATTTTGATATGGGCACTCTGGTCGATTCACCGCCATTACAAAAAACTTGCCGACCAACTCTCCCTCGATAACTTTGGAGTCGTCCCGCCGCATACCATGCGCCATCGCGTTATTATGCCGTTGAGCGGCGTCCACCAGGGGACACTCTCTGCCCTGCGATATGCCCGCATGCTCTCCTCAGATGTGACCGCCGTCCATATTGTCATCGAACCAGAAGATGCGGAAAAGGTCCGCAAAAAATGGGAGACCTGGGGCGAAGGGGTCCGTCTCGTCGTATTAGATTCACCTTATCGCCTCTTTGTGGAACCCCTGCTCAAATATATTTCCGACATTGCCGAGAAACGCCAGCCCGGTGAGACAATCACTGTCGTCGTGCCTGAATTCGTCTCAGACAACCGCCTGAGTGCAGCCCTGCACACCAATACCGCCAATATCTTGCGCGACCAGCTCAAACTTCAGCACGGAATCGTAATTACAAATGTCCCCTACCATGTTCACGAGAGTGAAAACGGACATTAAGGAGTCATAACAAATGAATTTCATCGTCGTAGGTTGTGGAAGGGTCGGCGCGGAACTCGCCTACCGCCTCTTCCAAAATGGATATCAAGTCGTGGTTGTCGATAGCAACCCCAAGGCATTCAACCGCATCCACGCAGACTTTCGAGGGCGCACTGTGGAAGGTGACTCTCTCTCTGCTGATACGTTGGCACGTGCCGGCGCCGACAAAGCAGATGGCATTGCTGTCGTCACCAACTCCGACACAATGAACGCCGTCATCGGACATACCATTCGCGCGCACTATCCCAATGTCAAGCAGGTCATCGTCCGAAATTACGACCCTGCCATGCGCGAAATGCTCGAAGCCTTCGGTCTCCAAATCGTCAGTTCCACCGCCTGGGGTGCGGAACGCGTGCAGGAACTTCTGATCGACCCATCCTTCCGCGCCGTATTCTCAGCGGGGAACGGCGAAGTAGAAATGTACGAAATGTACATCTCGCCCAAATGGGATGGAATGACCGTCTCAAATCTATTGGAAGGTTGCAGCAATACCGTCTGTGCCGCGCTCACCCGCGCCGGGCGCGCAGAACTGCCCACCCCCAATTCCATCCTTAAAAGCGGTGATATCCTCACCGTCAGCGCCACACTTGAAGGGGTTCAAGCCCTGCGCGCAAAACAGCACGAAAGCAAGGAGGCGTAACATGCTTGTATTTATCGCCGGCGGAGGGCGCACTGGCGCCCAACTCGCTACACAACTCATCGCTCAAAATTATCAGGTTCGCCTTGTAGAACATCGCCGGGAACTGCTTACCCGCCTGCATCATGAACTTCCCACCGAGGTCATCTACGAAGGACAAGCCACCGACCCTGCCGTTCTGAAACAAGCAGGGCTGGACAAAGCGAACGTCATCGTCGCATGCACCAGCGAAGATCATGCCAACCTCGTCCTCTGCTACCTCGCCCGCACCTTATTCAAAGTTCGGCGCACCGTAGCCCGCATCAACAACCCGCGCAACGCATGGCTGTTCGACGGCAACTTCCACGTAGATGAAACCATCAACCAGGCAGACGTCATGGCGCATCTCATTCAGGAAGAAATGTCATTGGGCGATATGATGACCCTGCTCAAACTGCGTCGCGGCCGCTACTCGCTGGTGGAGGAGAAAGTTCCCCCGCGTGCGAAGGCAATCGGCATCCCGATCAAAGACCTTGGCCTGCCCGACCAATGCGTCATCGCTGCCATCATCCGCAACGGACAGGTCACCCTGCCGCGCGGCACGATCTCCTTTGAAGCAGGTGACGAAGTTCTTGCCGTTACTGATGACCTCGGCGCGAAACAACTTGCCCATCTGCTCGAACCGCCAGACCGCTCTCTTCTGTAAGCAACGATCCGTACGGATCGCATAAAACGCTGTATACTGCGGCAGACGATGGACATTCCCCCATCGTCTGCCGTCCATTATCCAAACCCCGCTTCTTCCCCAGCCGAAACCTGATTCGGCTTACGAATGGCAGATCTGCCCTTTGAGTAAAACCAAACCCAATCGAAATCATCAAGGAGAGTGTATGACTACATACGACACCATCATCATCGGCGCAGGTCACAACGGACTGGTTGCTGCCGCCTATCTTGCAAAACAAGGCAAAAAAGTTTTGGTACTCGAACGCCGCGCCATCGTAGGCGGTTCGGTAGTCACAGAATCGTTTGGCGAAGGCTTCAGCGTTGACGCAGTACAAACAGGCGGAACCCTCCGTCCTGATATCATCAAGTCACTGAAACTCGAGCAGCCCAAAAGTAGTGAGAGGCGCGCTTTTATTTCCCTGCAGCCCGATGGAAATCACCTCATCCTCGATGCCGATCCTGCCAAAGCCGCCGAAGCCATCAAACGCTTCTCCGAAAACGACGCCCTGCGTTGGCCTGAGTTCATCCGCTTTATGAACAAAGCAGCAGGCATTTTGGATAAGGCGTATGCCACCATCATGCCGCGCCTGCCAATGGACTTCACTGTGCGCGAAGGATACGGCTTGATGGAATGGGGGCTCAAACTGCGGCTCGCAGGGCGCAAGGATATGCTCAATTTCATCCGTGCCCTGCCAATGACCGCGCAGGAACTTGTGGAAGAATATTTTGAATCTGAAGTGGTGAAGGCGGCGGTGGCATCGCTTGGTATTCATGGCTTCACACTTGGACCAATGGGTGCTGGCACAGGCTATACCCTGATCCACAACTGGCTAAATCGTGGAGGGTTATGCCACGTCAATGTAGGCAGGGCTGGCGAGATGACCTCGGCTCTGGCAAATGCGGTGAAGGCTTTTGGCGGCGAGGTTAGGACTGAAGCGGAGGTAAAGAGTATTCGAGTTGAAAATCAGGCAGCAAAGGGCGTCTTGCTGGCAGGTGGTGAAGAGATTTTTGCTAAATCAATTCTCTCTTCCGCTGACCCGAAACATACTTTGCTCAAACTCGTTGGCGCACAGGATCTGCCGCCCGAATTTGTCTGGCATGCTCAATCCATTAAAATGCGCGGCTCGGCGGCGAAGATCCACTTGCAGACGAATGGGGAGCACGGTATTCCCGATGGGACGGTTGTTCTTGCCCCGTCTATCAAGTATCTCGAGCGTGCCTATGATGCGTCGAAATATGGCGAGGTGTCTGAAAAGCCATATCTTGAAATGACCACTTCAGGAAACACGGTTTCCATTCACTTCCAATTTGCGCCGTATGCGTTGAAGAGCGGGAAGTGGGAAGTGGAGGGTGGAAAAGTTGAGAAGTTGGCAATTGACACTTTGGCGGAATACTTCCCCAACCTGCAATCTTCGATCGTAAATTGTAAAACGCTCACTCCCCAAGACCTTGAAGAAATTTACGGTCTCACCGAAGGTGACATTAACCATGGTCAGTTGATGCTTGACCAGTTCCTGTTCATGCGACCGATACCGGGCTGGTCGAATCATAAGACGCCAATTGACAATCTTTACCTCTGCGGGAGCGGTGTCCACGGTGGGGGCGGGGTTAGTGGTGCGGCTGGGCGGAATGTGGTGAAAGTTTTGGAGTAAATTGAGTAGGTCACGCTTTAAGCGTGACCTACTTTTTATTGTGCGCCCAGCATGGGCGTTGACTAGAGGGTGAAAGACCCTTATGGAGGTTGATTGCACCAACCATTAGCGGAAGGCAAGGGCGTTGTCG
>VGOX01000245.1 GCA_016875755.1 Chloroflexota bacterium | reverse complement strand
GCGGATCCGTCCGTATGCCCGCAGGCTTTACAAACGTCACAGGTATCAAGCCCACTTACGGACGTGTATCCCGTTACGGTCTTATCGCGCTTGCATCGTCTTTCGATTGCATCGGTCCCATGACCCGCGACGCGTACGATTGCGCGACTGTCCTCGAACACATCGCAGGTCACGACCCGCACGACAGTACCACCTACAACTCCCCCGTCCCCAACTACACAGCCAACATCAACAAACCCGTCAAGGGAATGAAACTCGGCATTCCGAAAGAATATTTCGTGGCAGGCATGGAAGCGGGTGTTGAGTCCGCCATGCAAGAAGCGATTCGCACCTACGAAAAACTCGGTATGGAGATTCACGAAGTCTCACTCCCCCACACCAAATACGGCTTGCCCGTTTACTATCTCTTGCTCTTCGCCGAAGCCAGCGCCAACCTCGCCCGCATGGACGGCACACGCTTCGGTCTCTCCGTTTCGGATGGCGCGAAGGATGTCATCGACATCTATCTCAAGACTCGTCACGAAGGTTTCGGCGATGAGGTCAAGCGCCGCATTATGCTTGGCGCGTATGCTCTCTCGGCTGGATATTACGACGCGTATTATTTGAAAGCGCAAAAAGTGCGCACGCTTCTTCGTCGGGACTTTGAAACTGCTCTTGCCTCCGTGGATCTTCTCCTCGCCCCAACTTGTCCCACCACAGCCTTCAAACTCGGCGAGAAGACCAGCGACCCGCTCGAAATGTACCTCTCGGATATTTACGTCGTTTCGACAAACCCCGCTGGCGTCCCTGCAATAGCACTCCCTACTGGTTTCTCCAACAACATGCCCGTTGGAATGCAACTCATCGGCAAGCACTTGGACGAGTCGACTCTGTTCCAAGTTGCGCACGCCTACCAGCAAGTGACCGATTGGCATAAGCAGCAACCAAATTTATGAGCGTCACGATCATCAGTATCTTGTCGGGAATAACAGGCATGTTCGGGTGGGGGCTATATGATTTTCTGGGCGGCGACTTCGCCAAACAGATCGGACCTTACAAATCGTTTTTCTGGTCACAGTTGGCTGGGCTGGCATCAATGCTTTTACTCGCCACTTTCGTATCCCCTAGCATGAATGTCCCTTCAGGTGTGATTTTCTTGTTCCCCGTCGCGGCGCTTCTGTACTCGGCTGGCTATTTGTTCTTTTTCAAAGGCTTTGAGATCGGCAACATGTCCATTGTTGCCGCCACCATGAACCTATGGGCAGTATTTACCATGTTTTTCGCCTTCACCTTCATGGGACAGCGCCTCTCCCCCAGCCAAACCATCGGCGTCTTGATGATTCTCACGGGCGTGACGCTCGCCTCCCTGAACTGGAGCGAGATCCAACAGCGAAAGTTTCAACTTTCTTTAGGGGTCAGGGAAGCCATTGCGGGAGCCTTCTTCTTCGGCATCTACTGGAATGTCAGCGAAATCATTGTGGAGCAGGTCGGCTGGCTGGTCAGCACGGCGTTGATCAAGTTGGGCATCGTTGTTTTTATGCTGTTCTTTTTCGTGCTTTCAAACCGCGGAATGAGTCTGGCAGACACCGCTGGAAAAACCACTGCCGCCATCTTCGTCATGGGCGTGATCGAAGCGGGCGCAGTCGCCGTTGTCAACTACGGCTTGACCATCGGAGATGCAATCTTGATCACCCCCATCGCCTCCGCACTATCGATAGTCACCATCGTATTGGCGATCATTTTCCTTAAAGAAAAAATCACCAAGATTCAAGGAATTGGTGTAGTCACAGCAGTTGTCGGAATCGTAGTGACAGGTTTATAAAAAGAATTGGCGCAAGCAAAACCGAATTTTGACAATAGACGACAGACCATTGACCATAGACGTTCTCCATCGCCCACCGTCAATCGTCCGCGGTCATGGATGTTCATACACATAAAAAATGTAGTCCTGATACTTCGTGTCCACGCCCAGATCATGCAAGGCACGCAGAAGTTGAGCACGATGATCGGTGGCGTGATTAACAATATGAAGCAAGACCTGCCAGACAATCAAGTCCTTGTCCTCATCGGGATCAACGATCGGCTTTGAAAACAACTGCCCATCTTGTACGTTTGCCAGGTACGCGCGAGTGTTCTGCTCCACCGAATCCCACAAGGCGCGGATGGCATCTCTGTCATCGATATCCGTCGTTTCAGGCAAAGGCTCAGACGGTTGAGCGCCGCGCAACTCGCTGATCCACACATCCTCCGCATCGATGAGGTGGACGAGTTGCTCCCGAATCGAGCCGCGAGAGTAATCCACTTTCTGAGTGAACTGCTCAAAGGTCAATGAAGCGACATGCTTCCAAACCTTGCGGTTCTCGGCAAAGTGATAGTAATAAAAATGACGAAAGGCTTCTGCATTCATAAAGTTGCTCCTTATTTAGAATTAAAGTCATTATAGCAAACAGACCTTCGACCTTTGACACTCAACCTTCAACCAAAGAACCACGAGACCACCAAACTATGAAACCAACCTACGAACCCGTAATCGGACTAGAAATTCACGGCGAGTTGCTCACCAACTCCAAAATGTTCTGCAGCTGCTCCGCAGACTATGGCTCCGCACCTGAGCCGAATACGAACATCTGCCCCGTCTGCACGGGGCTGCCAGGTGCCATGCCGGTCGTCAACAAAAAGGCGACGGAACTTGCCGCATTGGTCGGTCTCGCGTTGAACTGCTCCATCAACAAGCACAACACTTTTGCGCGCAAAAATTATTACTACCCCGATCTGCCCAAAGGCTATCAGATCTCGCAATACGAATTGCCGATCGCAGAAAAAGGTTCACTCAAAGTCAATGATGGAAGCGAGAATCAACTCGAAGTCCGCGTGAGGCGGGTTCACATCGAAGAAGACACGGCGAAGCTCGCACACGAAAAAAATTATGCGCTGGTCGATTTCAATCGTGCGGGCGTCCCTTTGCTTGAGATCGTCTCCGAGCCCGATATTCGCACCGTTGAAGCCGCGCTTGATTACGCCACGAAGATCCGCGCCATTTTGCGTTACCTCGGCGTGAACTCGGGCGACATGGAAAAAGGCGTGCTGCGTTTTGAGGCGAACATTTCTGTACGACCAGTCGGCAGCGATGAATTTAGAACAAGAACCGAAATCAAAAATCTCAACAGTTTCCGCGCGCTCGTCCGCGCTTCGCAATATGAGATCGAACGTCAGATCAAAATTTATGAAGAAGGCGGCACGGTCGTGCAAGAAACTCTCGGCTGGGACGATGTTCGGGGCGTGACAACCAGCCAACGGTCGAAGGAAGAGGCGCACGATTATCGCTACTTCCCCGAGCCCGACCTGCCTCCGCTTCAATTATTGGATGCGTGGATCGAGTCGATTCGGAGTCAACTGCCCGAACTGCCTGAAGCAAAAACCGCCCGCTTCATTTCGGACTTTGGCTTGACTCTGTCAGAAGCACGTTTTCTCACCTCCGAGCAGACTCTCGCCAACTACTTCGAGAGCGTGGTCGCGAAATCAAAAAGCCCTGCGAAGACCATCCACTCGTGGATCGCGGGCGAGTTCATGCGCTACTTGAACGACTCTGGCTTGAGCATTGACGATGTGACCCTCGCACCCGAAACGCTCGCCAAACTGATCGACATGGTGACCGACAAGACCATTGGTGCGAGCGCAGGCAAGACTGTGCTGACCGAACTCTTCAAGAACGGCGGCGACCCGGCGCAAATCGTGAAAGAAAAGAATCTCTTGCAAATGACGGATGTGAATGCCATTCAAGAGATCGTAACAAAGATATTGAACGACAACCCCAAAGAAGTGGATGAGTTCAACGCGGGCAAAGAGACGTTGTTTCAGTGGTTCATGGGCCAAGTGGCAAGAGCGACGAAGGGCAAAGCCGACCCGAACGTGGCGAAAGAGTTGATGGTGAAGGGTTTGGAAGAACGAAAGAAGTAAATTAAAAAACATTCATCGAAAGATGGCTGTTTTTGGCAGGTGGGGCAAGAAACCTATCGAAATTAGAACAAATATACTAAAATCAGTCTACATACCCAAAGGAGTTGAAACCATGGCAGAGCCAAAGACTCAAAAAACAAATGCCAGCGTCGAAGCGTTTCTCGAGAGCATTCCCAACGAACAGACTCGTGTCGATTGCTTTGAGATCGCGAAGATGATGAAGCAAGCCGCCAAATCCGAACCTGCCATGTGGGGCAGCAGCATTGTGGGCTTCGGCGAATATATGTTGACCTATGCCAATGGAAGTCAACTGCCCTGGCCCCTGATAGCATTCTCGCCGCGCAAACAGAACATCACCCTTTATATCGACCCCAATACCGAGAACTACGAAAGCATGCTCGAAAAGCTCGGCAAACATTCCACGTCCAAAGTTTGTTTGTACATCAAAAAGCTGGCAGATGTAGACAGAAAAGTGCTCAGAGAGATCATCATGAACTCAGTAAAGGTAACGAAAAAACTCAACAAGTAATCGAGTAGGGAGCGGCGGCTAACCGCTCCCTCTCACACCACCGGACATGCGGGTCCGCATCCGGCGGTTCACCAAGAGTGGCGCA
>VGOX01000244.1 GCA_016875755.1 Chloroflexota bacterium | reverse complement strand
TGTAGCCAATAATTGGGCTGACTTGATGGATGGAAGCATATCTGATCGTTTGCAGCAGTTGGACGTTGTCTCGTCTGGGAATGTTGCTTGGTGGTCTGGGGTGGAAGCATCAGACGGATCATTCATTGACGGTGTTACCAAGAATTGCAACAATTGGACAAGTGATTTGGATACGGTTGGGGGAACGTATGGAATGACCTCTGTTGCAATTTCAACCTGGCTGAAAGCCAATAACAGCGCCGGTTGCCAACAATATCTCGCATTGCTCTGCGTGGGAGATTAAGCGTGATATGGGTATGGATGCGCCAAGGTATGTTGTCTATTTTATAAATAATTAGACCAGGAGATTTTATGACCAGGAAAATATTGGCAGTTCTCGCTCATCCCGATGATGAGTCATTTGGCTTGGGCGGAACGCTGGCGTTATATGCCCAGCGCGGCTACGAGACGTATTACGTCTGTGCCACACGCGGCGAAGCAGGCTCTGCTGATGAGGAGTTTTTGAAAGGGTTCAAAGACACGGCTGAGATGCGTACCGATGAGTTGATGCGCGCGGCCAAACATCTGGGTTTGAAGGATGTGTTCTTTTTGGGATATCGTGATTCGGGGATGCCCGGCATGGAGGCGAATGAACATCCCGATGCGCAGATCAACCATCCCATTGAAGAGGTGGCAGGCAAGGTTGTGAAATATATTCGTACACTGAAGCCCGATGTTGTCATTACCTTTGACCCGATCGGCGGATATAAACACCCTGACCATATCCATATCCACAAGGCGACGGTGATGGCGTTTGCAAATTCCGATGACGCTTCTTTCTACCCCGAAGCGGGTGACCCTTTCAAACCGCAGGCGCTTTATTTTCAGGTTTTTCCGCGCTGGTTCCTGCGTGTGATGACGAACATCATGCCGCTCTTCGGCAAAGACCCGACGAAGTGGGGGCGCAATGGTGACATCAATTTGAAGGAACTGGCCGAGGTGGACTTCCCTGTGCATGTGCGTTTGAGTACCCGCTCAGTGGACGAAGCGAAGCGGCTGGCGAGTGCAGCGCACGCATCACAGGGCGGCATTGGTATGCGCAAGGGATTGATGGGGTTCATCACCAAAGTCTTTGGTGACTATGAGGATTTCATGCGCGCTTATCCACCTGTAGTGGAAGCTCATACGCGCAAGCGGGACCTGTTCGACGGAATATGAACAAAGTAGTTGGTGCGTGTATAATTGACGTATAGAAGTCGGTATTTGCAAAAGCAGAGGTCAACATGCCAGAACGCCGTACTACTCCGCGCAAAAAATTTTCAGTTTACATGCGTGTATTAAATGATGATACACAAGAGATTCTGGGGCATATGGTGGAGGTCGGCGCTATTGGGCTGCGGCTTGAGACGGTTGGCCCGCTGCCGATCGGCAAGGAATACTATTTGCGCCTTGAACTTACCGCAGAAGTGGGTGCGCTTCCGTATATTGTATTTATCGCGCGTTCAAAGTGGTGCAAAATCGACGATATTCAGCCTAATCTCTACCGTGTGGGATTTGAAATTGTAGAGATCATGCCCGAAGATAAAGACATATTTTTACGGATTCTGGAATTGTACGGCTCATAAGTGGAGCTGCGTTACTTTTCAGCGTACGTCACTTTGAATAAGTTGCGGATCGTGGAAACATAGGCGACACCATTTTCGACATCGAGTGCGATTGTGCGGATCCACGGCCCCAGATAAAAACTATCAACCACTTGGTAGGTGTCTAAGTCAATAACCTGTATCCTATTATTGATGAAATTTCCTACCAGCATAAGGTTTCGTTGGGGGTCAATAGTTAATGTGCGATCACCCAGGCTGGTCTTTATTTTTCCATTAAATTCAAGCGTTTCCGCATCATAGCGCAGGATATCGCCTTCCAAAGGGGAGGCGACAAAGACTTCAGAACTGTTGGGGGAATATGCAAGGCGGTCTGTCCTTGGGCTGGTTTCTGTTTGTTGAATGACTTTCTTCTCCGCCAAATCCCATGCCACAAGATAAGTATCTCTAAATGAGTTGAAATACAGAATGGGCTTTTCGGTATGGAAGGCGACATTGGTTGGAATCAGCGGCATCGGAATCGTCGCAGTGAGTTCCCCGCTCGGGCGGTCAAACATCACGAAGGGGGCACCCGTTTCAAAGTCTGCTTCAGAGGCGATGGTGATGGTGTCTGTCTGGCGCTCCCAATTGATCCACACGTCACCTCTAGCGATCTCTGGCACAGACACCGACCGAAATGACCTCAACTCTACAGCGTCAAGATAGAGTAATTCGTGTGAAATATTTTTGTAAATATAGATTTCCTGTAATTCAGGATTAAACCCAAAGCTTTGCACCTTGCCAATATCCGTTTTCGATTTGCGCGGGGGGATATTTAAGTTATCCACATCAAAGGCGAGCATAAAATTTTGCCCCAACCCCACGGCATAGAGTTCGCGACGCGCGTGATTTAATTCCACCCAATTGAAATTTCCCTCGGCAAATTTTTCCACGGCTGGGCTGGCGTGTAGTTTTTCTCCAAGGGTGAGGATGCGCTGATTATCGGCTGGAGTGAAAAGGAATACCCAAAACAATGGCGCGATCAAAATGCCTGCCAACCATGACCATTTTTGTGGAAAGGCAGCGCTTGTTTTCTTTTTAATTTTTTCAGACAACCAGAGAAAATATGACTGCGGGACGAGAATTTCCGCAATACCAATACCCGCAATAAAAAACGACGATAGGAATTTATTATCTGTCAGGCGTTTTACGAACCATTCATATGGCAAAGTATTTATGGCAAGAATTATCGTTATAAATATGCTCCGCAAAAGCGCGTTTGGCACGATCAGCAGAAATTGAAATGAAATATAGATGACCAGGAATGCCGCTGCGAGAAAAAGGAAATACGCTGCTTTGTGTGATTTTGTCAGCCTGCCAGTCAGCCAAAAGCTCAGCCACAAGATAACCGCACCGCCTGCATACAGAAGCATGCGTGTCGAAAACGTACTTGCAGAATACACCGCAAAGTCCATGACGGCATCCAGCCCGACCGAGTTTTCTATAAATTCTGCGATCTGGAAGCGAATCCCATACAATATCAGCCCCAAAATCGGCAGACGAAGAATGACCCATGCGATCAGTGATGTTCTTTTCATTTTCTAGTTTCACCTTAATTAATATAGCCGCAAAAGGCAGGGGGGATCCTCTGCGCATTTTGCGGCTACAGTATAACGTCAAATATAGGCTTCATTATTGTGCGCTTATCGGCGGTTTCATGGTGTGCCATGCAGTTGCCTGCTGGTAGGCATATCCGATCCGCAATACGCCAGCTTCATTCCACGCGCGCGACACGACCTGCAGACCGATTGGCAGGCTGTTGGACGTGAACCCGCAGGGGACGGAAAGCGCGGGCAGCCCGGTTAGGTTGAAAGGGGCCGTGAATCGGGTCAACTGGCGGGCGCGTTCAATTGCATCTTCACCTTCCAAAACAGGTGCGGGGATTGGTGTTGTGGGCAGCACAAGGACATCATATTCTTCGAATAGAATCTCGCATCGCCGCTTAACCTCAGCTTGAGTGCGCCGTGCAAGCGCATACTCACTGAAAGTGAATCCTGCTCCCGTTTCCAGCCGTAAACGGACATCCGCGCCGAACCAATCGGGATGCTCCTGCATACGCTCACGATGGAAGGCTGCGCCATCAGCTTGTGTCATCAAGGCATTGGCAAGCGCGGCTTCTCTGAGGAAATCTGTTGTAACTTCACTAATGATCGCGCCTTGTTCTTCCAATATGCGAATGGCTTGCTCAACGGCTTTTTGCACTTCGGGATCGGTCACTTCTTCAACGAATTGTCCTACCGCGAAGGCGATTTTTCTGCCATGAATTGAATCGCGAATGTGACTGGAATAATCACCCGGCAGCGTTTTGAACGAAGAGGGGTCGTTCTCGTCATACCCGCCCATGACTTGCAGCATTAATGCTGCATCTTCCACCTTGCGGGTGATAGGACCTGCATGATCAAGATTCCATGACAATGGCAGAATGCCGCTCAGACTGACACGTCCAAATGTGGGCTTCAAACCAACCACGCCGCACAACGAGGCAGGGATGCGGATGGAACCGCCTGTGTCTGTGCCAAGAGCGGTCATAGCCATGCCTGTGGCTACGGCAACAGCACTTCCGCCAGAGGAGCCGCCGGGGGTGCGGGTGATGTCCCACGGGTTGCGGCACGCGCCAAAATGCGGATTGTTGTTGGTTACGCCTAATGCAATTTCATGGGTATTGGTCTTGCCGATCACGCGTGCGCCAGCTTTTTTGAGTTTTTGTACCACAAATGCGTCTTTGCTGGGGATGTTGTCGGCGAAGAACCTAGAGCCGCTGGTGGTGCGGATGCCTTTGGTGTCGTACAAGTCCTTGACAGCAAGTGGGATTCCAAAGAGGGGCGTGCTGCCTTCATTGGGGAGTGCGTCTTGTGAGGGGGGGACGACTGTGATGAAGGCGTTAAGCGTCGGGTTGAGTTTTTCGATTTGACGGTAACAGGCTTCGGCTAGGTCTGAGGCGCTTACTTCCCTGCTTTTTACAAGA
>VGOX01000243.1 GCA_016875755.1 Chloroflexota bacterium | reverse complement strand
AGGACTCTATCATTACCACTCGATGTCTTCCGTGAGGTTGAAGGTTTGGGCGCTGGCGATCTGTCGGACGATGATGTGGCAGCCCACCGTGGTGGGAATGAATTTATATTGATACTCGTGGAGGCGTTCTTTTTGCCAGCCGATCGCGAGCAGGTTGGCGTAGATCTCGCCGTCGATGTAAAAACGGAATTCCTTCTCGCGATTTTCGATGAGGGTCTCGGTGCGATTCAGGAACCAGTGATTCGTCGCCTCTTTCTGACCTTCAAACTGGGGACGTGTACCCAGGTCAGTTTCATACGGTTTGAGTTTGAGCCGCTTGCCAAGGGCATGCCGCAGGCGCAGAGTGGTGTCATCATCCTCCGCTTGTGGATTGAAAATAAATTGATAGGCGCCGCCCGTTGTGCCGTAATACGGAGTTGCCATACCTGTTTCTTTTGGAACTTCGTTGAGCCGCTGAAACCCCATTTTGCCCTGATAGTGGATCACGGTTGTGACGCCGTGTTTGTTGATCTCATCCTGCATATAGGTTTCGTCAGATTTGAGAATCCATGCGGCAATGGCGTTGACCTTTTCGGCAGGGACGAGGAAGTATAGAAGTTCGTGGGTGATGGGGTTGGAGAGCATGAAATCAGTATAACAAAGAAGTAGGGGCGCAGCGTGCTGCGCCCCTACAAACTCATTTCAATTGCGCTTTGATCTTCTCGGCAGTCTCTTTGTAGCCTGCCAGTTTGTCGCGTTCCTTTTGGATGAGCGCGGCGGGAGCTTTGTTGGCGAAATCGCTGTTGAGCAGGTTTTCCAAACGCTGAATATGGGACTCGGCTTCCTTGAGTTCCTTTTCGAGGCGCGGCTTTTCGCTGGCGAGGTCTACCATGCCTGCGAGCGGGAGGTAGATTTCCACTGAGCCAACGACGAGGGCAGCGGAGTCAGCGGGCTTGTCGGTGAGGGACGAATGAATAGTGAGAAGTGAATGGTCGAGCCCAGACAACGTGGCGATGACTTGTGATTGAGCTTTGAGCAATTCATCTTTTGCGCCTGCAGAGATGCTTGCCGCGATCTTCTTCGACGGCGCTACACCCTTTTCCGCGCGCAGGTTACGGATGGAACGAACGATGTCTTGAATCAGCTCGAAGTCGGCAATCTTGCCTGCTTCCCAGCCTTCAGGCTCACGCGGTTCGGGGAACTTCGCCACGATGAGCGCATGCGGCCAGTCTTTGGAAACATGGGAGATTGAAGATTCTTGCAGGGCGCTGTGAAGATGTCCCCAAATTTCTTCGGTCACGAACGGGGTGAAGGGATGCAGCAGGCGCAGGGACGCGTCCCACACGCGCGCGAGCGTTTCCACAGTCTGCGCTTTGGTGGCTTCGTTCTTCATTTGCTCTTTGGCAATTTCCACGTACCAGTCCGCAAAGTCTGACCAGATGAAATCGTAAATTTGCTGCCCAGCCTGCCCATATTGAAAATTCTGGAACTGCCGTTCCACATCACGGATGAGGTTTTGCAGGCGCGCCCAGATCCATGCGTCGGCGAGAGTCCATTGACCGTTGACCGTGGACGATGGACCATCGTCTAGCGCAGCGATAGCTGAAATCACAAACCGTCCCGCATTCCATAACTTGTTGGCGAAGTTACGATTGGCTTCCACTTTCTTCACTGACAGGTTCATGTCATTCCCGGGTGTCGAACCAACCAACAGCGTGAAGCGAAGCGCATCCGTCCCGAATTGATCCATCACGATCAGCGGGTCGATCACATTGCCCTTGGTCTTGGACATCTTCTGTCCGTGTTCGTCACGCACAAGACCATGCAGATACACGGTGTGGAAGGGCACTTCGCCCGTGAATTCCAAGCCACTCATGATCATACGCGCCACCCAGAAAAAGAGGATGTCGTAGCCCGTCTCCATGTAGGAGGTGGGATAGAAGTATTTCAGGTCGGGCGTTTGTTCGGGCCAGCCAAGCGTGGAGAAGGGCCACAAGCCAGATGAGAACCATGTGTCGAGCACGTCTTCATCTTGATGAATATCTTTCGAGCCGCACTCGGCGCATTGGGTCGGGTCTTCGCGCGCCACGGTCATATGACCGTCGGGGCAATACCACACGGGGATGCGATGCCCCCACCACAACTGGCGGCTGATGCACCAATCTTTGATATTTTCGAGCCAGTTGAAATACGTTTTCTCGAAACGTTCGGGCACAATCTTGATACGTCCATCTTTCACGGAAACAAGACCCGCCTGCGCGAGCGACTCGATTTTCACGAACCACTGTTCGGAGATCATCGGCTCGACGATTTCGCCGCCGCGCTGCGAACGCGGGATGGTGGTCATGTACTTCTCTTCCTTGATGACCAGACCCGCCTCTTTCATATCCGCCCAGAGTTGTTTCCGCGCTTCGAATCGGTCCAAGCCTTGATATTTTCCGCCGTTCTCGTTGACCTTCGCTTCCTTGTCGAGCATGGAGATCATCGGCAGGTCGTGTTTGTGCGCGATGGCATAGTCGTTCGGGTCGTGGGCAGGCGTGATCTTGAGTGCGCCCGTCCCAAACTCCATGCTGACGTATTCATCCGCGATCACGGGGATTTCACGTTCGAGGATCGGCACGATGGCGGTCTTGCCGATGAATTTCTTGTAGCGTTCATCTTCTGGGTGGACAGCCACTGCTGTATCGCCCAAAATCGTTTCAGGACGAATCGTTGCCACAGGGATAAAATCGTCCGAGTCTTTGAGCATATATTTGAAGTGATACAACTCTGCTTCTTCTTCGCTGTATTCCACTTCGAGGTCAGAGACGGCGGTCTTGAGTCCCGGCGACCAGTTGATCAGGCGCGGACCGCGATAGATCAGTCCTTTTTCGTACAGGCGCACGAAGGCTTCACGCACCGCGTGACTCAGCCCATCGTCCAATGTGAAGCGCTCACGATCCCAGTCACAGGACGCGCCGAGGCGGCGAATCTGCCCGGTGATCTGCCCGGCATACTTGCGTTTCCATTCCCAGGTGCGCTCGAGGAATTTTTCGCGCCCGAGTTCTTCGCGGGTGATCTCTTCCTTTTGCAGCAGGTCGCGTTCCACCATCAACTGTGTGGCAATGCCCGCATGGTCGGTGCCAGGCACCCACAACGCGGAGTAACCCTTCATGCGGTGGTAACGGATCATCAGATCTTCCACGCTGACGAACATGGCGTGACCTAGATGCAGTTCACCCGTCACATTCGGCGGCGGGATGGAGATGACGAACGGCTTGACGTTCGGGTCGAAGTCGGGCTTGTTCGGGTCGTTGTGCGGCTTGAAATATCCGCCTTTTTCCCACATCGCATAAATGCGGTCTTCGGTGGATTTGAAATCGTAGGCTTTGGGTAATTCTTTTGTCATTCTTGCTCCTGATTGGTCTAAAAGGTCTGACTGGTTCGACTGGTCAGATGAACCGACCAGTTGGACTTAAAATAAAAACGCCTCGTCCATAATGAGGACGAAGCGCATGCTCCGCGGTACCACCTCGGTTTCTCATCAATGATGAGACACTTAACGGCTGACAACCATCAGCCTGCGCAGTAACGGGCGCACCCGTGAACGGTCTACTCAGCGTATGCTTTTCTTCGTCAACGAATTCAGACGACTTCAGCAATTCTTTTCTGCGAAGGCTCACAGCCGATGACCTTCTTTTCTGTCAGAGAGACAATTGCGTACTACTTCTGAATGGTTGGCATTATATGCCGTTGGCAGGGGAGAGTCAAGCCAGAGTATTTTGGTTTAATCTTCACAAAAACTCCCGATTTTGTTTTCAATCCGTGCTACACTTGCCGGCACACCTTAGGAATTTATTTTGAAAAAACCACCCCTTCCCTTCTGGTTGAAATTTTTATACGGCTCCGGTGACTGGGGTACAGCCAGCATCGGTATGATGCGCTCGATCTTTTATGCCATCTATCTCACGGACGTGGTCGGCATCGAGCCGCGGCTGGCGTCCCTTGGTGCATTGGTAGGCATCGTCTGGGACGCAATCAACGATCCGCTAATCGGCATGTTGAGCGACCGCATGAAATCGAAATACGGACGCAGACGTCCGTTCCTGTTGTGGTTTGCGTTCCCATTCGGATTCAGTTTCGTCATGCTATGGTCTGCACCGAATTGGGAGAGTCAAGTCGGCTTGCTGGTCTATGTGACGCTCGCCTTCATGATCTCCGACACGCTGACCACGCTGGTCGCCATGCCCTACCTTGCTTTGACCCCTGAACTGACTCAGGACTACGATGAACGCACCTCGCTTTCAAGTTTCCGCACGGTCTTTCAATTACTCTCCGCCATGACCGTTGTCATCGCCGCGCCCATGATCGTGGATGCGGTTCTCGTCAATGGCGGCACACAGCAACAGGGATTTATGACCGCAGGCGCAGTTTTCGGCGCGATCGGCGCGCTTCCTCTCTTCCTGATCGGTCTGTTCGTGCGCGAGCGATATGCGTCCCGTGAGGAAGAGGCGCCTCCATTCCTCGAAACATTGAAGATGGCGTGGCAGAATATCCCGTTTCGATATGCGGCTGGTATTTATATGTTCAACTGGTCGGCAGTGGACATGGTCGCCATTACCTTCCCGT
>VGOX01000242.1 GCA_016875755.1 Chloroflexota bacterium | reverse complement strand
AGATTCGCGGCTACCTTTCCACTGCTCGCAAAAATGGTGTCAAGGCTCTTTCCGCTTTGCGCCTTGCCTTTACAGGTTCTCCTTTCTTGCCCGATTTTGTCGCTCCGCTACCCTGAGTAGTTACACGCTTAGCGAGAAGCAACTCAGGGCTCTTAAGAATATTGAGACCAGCGGCCGTCATCTTTTGGAATTGATCAATGATATTCTTGATCTTTCAAAGATCGAAGCTGGAAAATTGGATATGCAATTCGAACCGTGCAATATTGTGGATATTTGCCAGGCCAGTTTGCAATTGATGAAAGGGATGGCGCATCAAAAACAGCAGAATATCGCTTATAGCACTAACTCTTCCTCCATCGTTGTTCATGGTGACGCCCGTCGGATTAAGCAAATGTTGGTGAATTTGCTGAGTAATGCGGTCAAATTTACCCCGAACGGTGGAGAGTTGGGTTTGCGTGTGGAAGCCAATGAAAAGGAAAAATTTGTATCCCTCACAGTATGGGATAAAGGCATTGGCATTGCCGATAACGATATGGGCAATTTATTCAAGCCGTTCGTGCAGTTGGATAGCAGTCTTTCCCGTCAGTATTCGGGTACGGGGTTGGGGCTGTCGTTGGTGCAGCGCATGACAGAATTACACGGTGGCAGCATCAAGGCGGAAAGCGTGTTGGGGGAAGGGAGTCAATTTAGCATCATTCTGCCGTTACAGGCGCAAAATGCACGCCCTGCGCATCGTCCAAGTGCAGAAAATACCAAAAGCATCAAAAATGCGTTGGTTGTGGAAGATAATATTTTGGATGCCGAATCCACAACACACCGTCTTGAAAAAATGGGTGTCGCAACAATTGTTCAGCCGGTGATCTACGGCGCGCTCGAAAAAGCTGCCGCTCTTCGCCCCGGCGCGATCATCCTTGACCTGCACCTGCCCGATGGATCAGGCCTGTCACTGCTCAAAGAACTTAAGGCAGATGCCCGCACCCAACATATTCCAGTAATTATTTGTTCAGTGGAAGAGCGGCGTAAGGAAGCCCATGATCTCGGTGCTGCTGGTTATCTTGTGAAACCATACAGTCAGGAAAGCCTGCAAACGGAATTAAAGAATGCTGCCGCTTTTGCTCTGCCAGATGACCGGGTTATGCTCATCAGTTCTTCTGAAAAACGGACTGTTCTTATAGCAGACGATAATGAGCTTATTCTTGAGACCATCGGCGAATTTTTGCAAAGCATTGGCTTCAATGTCTTCTTCACCCGCAATGGTTTTGAATTGCTTGAACGCGCTCCAGAAGTTCATCCCGATATCATGCTTGTGGATATTCAAATGCCCGGCATGGATGGCATGGAAGTTGTGCGGCGTCTCCGCTCCCATACTGACCCGCGTGTTGCTTCCGCGCCGATTGTTGCCATCACAGCCCTGGCAATGTCTGGTGATCGCGAAAAAATTCTGGCGGCAGGTGCCAACGAGTACTTAAGCAAACCGGTATCCCTGAAATATCTCCAAGAACGCATACGCGACCTCTTGTAGATCAAATCGATACTATAGAACAGGAAGGTTATTGTGATAACTCAACCAACAATCTTGATCGTTGATGACGAGGAAATGATCCGCAATACATTGGAAGCCTTGCTGGATGGAGATTTTCAACTCTATTTTGCAGCCAATGGCATGGATGCGCTTGCCCTGTCGATGCAGGTTCGGCCAGACCTGATTCTTTTGGACGTGATGACGCCTCATCTGGATGGTTTTGAAGTATGCAGGCGGCTCCGCTCCACGCCTGAGCTTGCCGAAGTGCCCATCATCATGCTCACTGCTCTGGATGACCGTGAAGCCCGTTTGCAAGGTTTGCGCGAGGGCGTAGACGACTTCATATCCAAGCCGTTCGACAGCATCGAATTGCTGGCGCGAATTCAAACCATCACTCGCTTAAATCGCTATCGAAGTATCGTAGAGCAGCGCGATCAATTGCAAAAAATGCATGCAGAACTTCTTTTTTCCTACCAAAAAACAGTTGAAGGCTGGTCTGATGCGCTTGATCTGCGCGACAAAGAAACCGAAGGGCATACTCTGCGCGTAACCGAAATCAGCATAGAATTTGCCAAAGCAATTGGTGTTAAGGGAGATGACCTTAATCTTGTTCGTATGGGCAGCTTGTTGCATGACGTCGGTAAATTGGGCGTTCCAGATTCGATTTTGCTCAAACCTGGAAAACTGACAGAAGAAGAATGGGTCGTAATGCGCAAGCATCCTGTATATGCACATCAATGGCTTTCACCGATCCCGTTTCTCGCAAAAGCCATCGACATCCCATATTGTCACCATGAAAAATGGGATGGCAGCGGATATCCACAAGGCTTGCGCGGTGAAGCGATTCCGCTCTTTGCCCGCCTCTTTGCGATCGTTGATGTGTGGGACGCGCTCTCCTCGGAACGTCCATACCGTGCCGCCATGTCCGAGCCTGACGTACTTGCCTATATCAAGCAAAATGCAAGGACGCATTTTGACCCCGCATTGGTGGATGTGTTCTTAAAACTTATAGACGATAGGAAATCACGTTAGTTTTTCATTCCAATGCAAATAGATCATCACCATTGCGAGAGTATCCAACTTGCAGTATTGGAGCAGTAACTGCTTCCATTGATCGCGGATCATCTCATCTGATTTTTGCGGACCATACAACATGGATTGATATGCAATGATGGCGCCTGTGCCTTCATTAACAAATACATCGCGTCCATCGATCTTGAATGTGGGCAGAGAATTGTGCGGCGGTAGCAGCGCGCCGTCTTCCTCTTTTACATATTCTGGAAATCGCTCACGCAAGGCAGGGTTGACCTGCCAGATGGCATCCAGTACTTTTTTGATCGAAGTTCTACCCTTCATCAACGGATGAAAGTAATGGCTGAGTGCCAGTTGGTTCATATCCACCATGCGTGCTGCGGTCATCCATTCCAACCATTCTTTCAATTCAGGGTCTTCAAGCCGCCCTTCCATCTGTTGCGCGATCTGCCTCAAAATGGTGTTTTCGTGTGTCGCCCACATGAAAACCGTCCCATCCCGTTTTAGGTGTGTCATCAAAGATTTCGCAAAGGTGAAATTTGGAAAGACTTCATCCACATTGATCCATTCGGCGTGTGTGGGTTCGGCTCCTGGCGCACTGATGGTGTGGCAGCTCCATTGAAAAGCGATATTCTCGAAGGGGTGCAGGCCTGCATTGTACGGGACTGCCAACCCAGAAGTTTCAAAATCTATGAAGTGCAGGGGATAGGGGAACGATTGCAGGGTCGTGCCCAATTGCGGATCGATCCATTCTTCATTTTCCTTCGTGTAACGCATCTGAATTAACTGACGGCTGCCTCTTGGCCCCACCGAGCCATCTTTCTTCCTGAAAGCGGATTCGGGCAGATCGAACAGGCTGGTCTTCCCTGCGGCGATCAATTCATTAATGCCCTGCACCTGACTGCCGTGATACAGATCCAGGATGTGCGGTTTGGGGTCTGCCAATGTTCCCCAACATTCACGGAAACCGTTGGGTTCTTCCTTGCCATCAACGCGGTATTCGCAGTCTTTGCACACAAAGGAGATTGGCGCTGGAAGTTTGGTCAACGGGTTGAGGCTTTTGAGAAATATCTCAGCGGCAGATGAAACTTCGGGTAACAAGTCCGCAACTTCACGGTCCACATTGATGCGGGTTAGGAAGTGGCTCTCGCGTATCTGTTCCACATCCCCGGTGAAAGTAAAACGCGCGCGCGGGTATCCACTGTCGTCCTCGGTAATATGGTTGAGTGCAATGAATTTATGCAGATGATCAATGGTCGTGGAGCGTGTTGTATCTGGCATCATCAATTCGGTGATGAGCGTAAAGTCGGGGAAAAGTTCGCGCAGGATGAGTGCTTGAAAGGTAATGTCTTCGAGATAGGGCTGCCAGCTTGCGGCGATGACGCCCTTTTTATTGCGGAAAGGGGTTTCTTCGGAAGAGTCAAAAGCCTTGGCTTTGACTTCGATCAACGTGAGGCGGCTGCCATGTTTGATGAGAATATCGGGGCGGGCGAATTTGCCGTTGCTTTCGAATGCGGCTTCGAGCAGGGTGATGTTTTCCTGCGTAAAAAGTTGCTGTGTGATCTCCACGGCTTTGGCATGGTCTGGTTCATCGACAAGGATCGCATGTGGAAAAAGCAAACTGGCAATCGCGCCGATGATGTAGCCGCCCTGCGCGAGCAATTCAATATACTCATTCCCCTCTTTGAGGGATGGGTATTTTTTCATTCGGTAGTACAGCTTGGCGGGACATTCCCGTGCTGTTTTGTAATCGGTTTTGGAGAGTGAAAGTTCGCGCATCAATCGCTTCCGTACTTGCGGTTCAGGTAGGCTTTGTGTTCGACATCGGTTTGTTTTGAGATCTCATAGCGGATGCATTCCAGCCGCCCGACAACGAGTTGGAATTTTTCAGGGTTGATCACTTCTTCCGTAACTACTCAGGGTAGCGGAGCGACAAAATCGGGCAAGAAAGGAGAACCTGTAAAGGCAAGGCGCAAAGCGGAAAGAGCCTTGACACCATTTTTGCGAGCAGTGGAAAGGTAGCCGCGAATCTGGC
>VGOX01000241.1 GCA_016875755.1 Chloroflexota bacterium | reverse complement strand
CTTGTTCGAGACGATCTCCACGCCGCAGACCAGACCCAGTCCGCGCACATCACCGACGAAGGAGAATTCGGTCAGGGATCGCAGACCTTCGAGCAGGCGTTTTCCCAACTCGCGGGCGCGTTGCGGATAATTCTCTGCTTCCATGATTTCAAGGTTTTTCAACCCCACTGCACATGCCATTGCATGACCTGAATACGTGAAGCCGTGCATATAGGCTTCCGTATCCGCAGCGGATTCCATCGTCTCGCGAATTTCATCAGAGATTTGGATGCCACCGAGTTGGGCATATCCGCTGGTGATGGCTTTGGCGAACGAAAGAATATCAGGCTTCACGTTCCAATGTTTGAGCGCGAACCATTCGCCCGTGCGCCCAAAACCCGTGATGACTTCGTCCGCGATGAGGAGGACTTCATGTTTGTCGCAGATCTGTCGGACGAGCGGGAAGTAATCGTCAGGTGGAATGACCACGCCCCCGACGCCCATCACAGGCTCGGCGATGAAAGCGGCGACTGTGTCGGCTCCCTCCCGTAGTATGGCTGATTCCAGTTCCCGAGCCGCCGCCTGCCCGACAGTTTCCCCATCCTGCAATTGACCTTCGTAGCGATATGGATTCGGCGCGGGAATGTGGACAAATCCCTCGGCGGCGGGACCGAACATGGTGTGATATTTTTCCAACCCCGTGGCAAACGTGGCGGACAGTGTCACGCCGTGATACGCACCTTTGCGGGCAATGACCTTGTATTTGGTCGGCTTGCCATTGCGCTTCCAGTAGTAACGCGCAGTCTTAAACGCGGAGTCATTTGCCTCGGAACCGCCTGAGGTGAACAGGGTGGTGTTCAAACCTTCGTAGGCAAAGCCCGCGAGTTTCTCCGCCAGTTGAATGGACGGAAGATTCGTCATGCCCGAAAAATTGGATGTGAACGCCATCTGCTTCATCTGGTCGTAGGCGACTTTGGCAAGTTCCTCACGCCCATAGCCCGCGTTGACATTCCACAAGCCCGCCATGCCGTCGAGGATTTTGCGTCCGTCGGTGGTGTAGAGCCATACACCTTCGCCGCGCTCGATGACCAGCGGGTTGGCGTGCGATTTGGGGTGATATGTGGGATGGAGTTGCTTCTTATCTTTTTCGATCCATTGTTGTGTTTGATCGGTCATAGTTCTCTCCAAATTCGTTAGAAGGTTAGAGGGTTGAAAGGTTTTCACGTTCAAACCTTCTAACTTTCAAACTTTCTAACCCAGCACTTCCACATCATGCGGGCCCGACTCTTTCAGCCCCGCCCCTGTCATCCGCACGAAGATGGCCTTTTCTTGAAATACTTCGATGGTGGTTGCACCGCTGTAGCTCATGCCCGACTGCAGACCACCGACAAGTTGATTGAGTACCTCACGTGCTTTACCGCGATATGGGACAGCCGCTTCGACGCCCTCCGCCACATAATCTTCCACTTCTTCGCGGGTCAGGTCGTTTCCTTCGCGTTTGTTGCGTTCGATGTTCGCCGCCAGCGACGCCATGCCGCGCGAGGCTTTGTAGCGATGTCCGCGGCGGGTCAAAATCATGCCTGGGCTTTCGTCGGTGCCAGCCAGCATCGAGCCGATCATCACCGTCTGCGCGCCTGCGGCGATGGCTTTGGCAACATCGCCAGGGTGACGGATTCCGCCATCTGCGATGATGGGGATGCCCGAATCGCGCGCGGCTTCTGCGCATTGGATGACCGCCGTCAACTGCGGCACACCCGAGCCAGCTACCTGACGTGTGATACAGATCGAGCCTGGTCCCACACCGACCTTCACCGAGTCAACGCCTGCGTCAATTAATCGCTTCGTGCCATCCGCTGTAGCGACATTCCCGCCAATGATCTGTGCATCGGGGAAATGCCTGCGGATATTCTTTATCATGTCAATTTCAAGATTCGAATCGCCATGCGCAATATCCACCACGATGCAGTCCGCGCCCGCACCCAGAGCAGCTTCCACGCGGCGCATTTCCTTGTCACGCACGCCAACCGCCGCACCGACAGCCAGCCGTCCCTTTGAGTCTTTTGTCGCCTTGGGGAACTGCGTGATCTTCATAATATCTTTCAGCGTGATCAGACCCGCTACTTTGCCATCCTTGTCCATCAGCGGAAGTTTCTCCACGCGATATTCATGCAGCAATCGCTCGGCATCTTTCAACGACGTATCAGGCGATGCGCTGTGAACCTCGCGGGTCATGATGGCAGTTACAGGTTTGGAATCATCGGTCTCGAAAAGCAAGTCACGGGTGGTTACAATACCTATAAGTTTGTCACTTTTATCTACGATCAGAATACCGCCTGTATCGGTTTCTTCGACGACGCGCTTAACATCGCCAACTGTGCTTGTCTCTGCCATCGTGAGCGGTTTGTCCACGATGAAGGATTCTGCTTTTTTCACCCGCTCAAGCTGACGAGTTTGTTCGGCAATCGTCATAAAACGATGGATGATGCCAATGCCGCCCTCCCGCGCCATCGCAATCGCCATGTCACTCTCAGTGACCACGTCCATGTTGGCGGAAATAATCGGCGATTGCAGCGCGATTTTTTTCGTGAGCCAACTTTTTGTAGAAAGCACACGCCGCGAATCCACAGCGGAATACTGCGGCACCAAAAGTACGTCATCGTATGTCAAAGCGGTCTCTTGCAATATCTTCATACCATTCTCCTCGAGCCCGAATTATAATCTGTGACGTTCAGTCTTTTTGATGAAAACCCCGCTTCACTCTGGACTGGAAACTGGTCGTTCCAAAATGGGCTTGGTCATACCGCAAGATTTATCTTGCAATCTCACACCGTAAGATAAATCTTGCGGTACAGAATCAAGCATCCCGTTAAGAATGAAGCGCTGACAGGGCGTAGGAAAAAATCGAAGAGTTGGAATTCACAGACCATGTCATTGCGAGGGCGTTAGCCCGAAGCAATCTCTAAATTAATGATGAGATTGCTTCGCCATAAAAGCGCGGCTCGCAATGACATGAAGGAGAAAACATGACAGTGATTGCAGTGATTGGTTCGCAGTGGGGCGACGAGGGCAAGGGCAAGGTGGTGGATTTTCTGGCGGAGCGCGCGGATTATGTGGCGCGTTTCAACGGCGGGAACAATGCGGGGCATACGGTCATCAATGAGTTTGGGACGTTCAAAATTCATCTCGTACCTTCGGGTATTTTTGCGCAGAATACTGTTGGACTCATCGGTGGCGGCGTGGTAATTGACCCTGCCGTGCTGATCGAAGAAGTCGAAATGCTCAACAAAGCAGGCGTGGGTGTGGATGGGCGTTTATGGATTTCGCCGCGTTCACATTTGATCATGCCGTATCACAAGATTTTGGACGGCTTGTACGAAGAAGCCAAAGGCGCTGGCGCAACTGGCACAACGCGGCGCGGAATTGGTCCCGTGTTCGCGGACAAGGTCAGCTACAACGGCATCCGCTGGACGGATTTTACGAGCGACATGTTCGAGAAGCGGCTGGCAACGCAACTGGAATTGAAGAATAAAATCATCGCAGCATTGGGCGGCGAAGTCTTGAAATATGAAGCTGTGCGTGATGAGTATCGCGGCTATTATTTGAAAATAAAACCATATATCAAGGAATTGTTCTCGTTGGTGCAGGATGGTTTGAAAGCAGACAAGACCTTTTTGCTCGAACAAGCGATGGGCACGTTCTTGGATACGGATTGGGGCACCTACCCATTTGTGACCGCTTCGACGACAATCCCCTCGGCGGCTTCGGCGGGACTTGGCATTCCGCCAAAATATATCCAGAACGTGGTCGGCGTGACGAAAGCCTACACCACCCGCGTGGGAGCGGGTCCGCTGCCGACGGAAATTCACGACACCGACAGCGAGGTGTATAAAAAATTCGGTGAAGTAGCAGCCACCACGGGACGTATTCGCAGAGTCGGCTGGCTGGATCTGGAGATCGTGAAAACCGCCGCGCAACTAAGCGGCATGACCGAAATCTGTTTGACGAAATTGGATGTGCTGAGCGGGCTGGAAGAGATCAAAGTCTGCACGCGCTACGAGTTGAGCTGCGACCCCGTCCGCTATGCGGATGTGGATGCGTATGGCTTAGATAAGGTGGAAACGGTCTATGAAACCGTCCCTGGCTGGAGCGAGGACATCAGCAAGGCGAAGTCCTTTGAAGAGTTACCCGTCAACGCGCAGAAGTATGTGCAGATGATCGAAGATGCGGCGGGCGTGCCTGTGAAATGGATTGGGGTTGGTCCAGAGCGGGAAGCAACAATACGAAGATAGTGAATAGGGAATAGAAAAAGTGACGATCAGTTCGTCACTTTTTAGAATATCGGTATGCTATACTCCTGCGCATGGCAAAACACAAACCACTCAAATTTAATTGGGATGCAGAAAAAGCGGTGCGGAATATCGAAAAATACGATATTACCTTCGACGAAGCGTCCACTGTTTTTACAGACCGTCAGGCGATCTACCTCGATGACGCGGAACATTCCCAAAAAGAAAAGCGGGAAATGGTCATAGGGCGCGCACCTGCCCGCAAACGCCTGCTGACCTGTTTCTTCACGCGGGTCAATGGCGTGATTCACATCATCAGCGCAAGA
>VGOX01000240.1 GCA_016875755.1 Chloroflexota bacterium | reverse complement strand
CTACGCATCTCAGCAACTTGAACAAGGACAGAAAGCCAATGACTTATTTGCCTATTTATTCGCCAAGCAACAGGCTTTTGCTCTTGCCTGATATTTTGCTGCCTTTTATCAAAACACAACTATCGAGTAAAATACTGGTCTGCCCGTCAGCCGAACATGCGTTTGCTGTTTCTGAAATATAATGAAGTGATCGCAACTCCTGATGTGATTGCGAAACAGATCGCCGAATTTATCGGACAGCCGTTGGATATTGCCGCAATGTCCGATGTTCCCAGCGCATCCCTGTATCGAAATCGCTCTTCCTGACGGAAGGCGATAGAACGTAAAAAAAACAACTCAGAGGAGCATGGAGGTGAAAAACCTTCGTGCTCCTCTTTTAATTTACCCAAAGGAGAATTCTCATGCCACTCACTTCCCGCGAACGTGTTCTTGCCACCCTGAATCACGAAAAACCGGACCGTGTGCCGATCGTCCTTGGCGCGAGCAATGCCACAGGCATCAAAATGGTGGCATACCGCCGCTTGAAGAAATTACTCAACTTCGAAGCACCCGAACGCTACCTTTATGACTTCCCTGAACTTGGCACGGCGTTCATTGATGAACCCATGCTCGAACGCCTGCACGTGGATGTGCGCGGTGTCCTCGATCGTGAGCCGAAACATATCCTTGAGAAAAATGCCAATCGCGAACCCGATTCAATGTATTTTAATTCATGGGGGGCAGGTGTCACCAAAGCTGGACCTGACAACTGGTTTCCTTCCTATCATCCACTCGCCGAAACGCACTCCATCGAAGACCTTGAGAAGTATCCCTGGCCCGATATGGATGATCCCACCCGCGTGGCACACGTCCGTGCGGAGGCACAAAAGTTGCATCAGGAAAATCAATACGCCATCATGGCAACGCCCTGGCTGGCATTCCCCATGGAGCGCGGCTATGAAATGCAGCGGATGGACAAATTCTTCCTAAACATGGGGCGACACCCCGATTTCATACAGGCGCTTGTCAAAAAGACAGGTGAACTGTGCAAAACCCTCATGGGACATTTCCTGGATGAGTGCGGCGATGTCATCGACATTATCAAGATCGGTGACGACCTCGGCATGCAATCCAGCTTGCTGCTTTCGCCCAAGATGTATCGCCAATACATCAAGCCTGTACATGCTGATTACATTGCCTTCATCAAATCGCGCACCAACGCCAAAGTCCTTTTCCACACCGATGGTGATGTCTTCCCGCTCATTCCAGATTTCATTGAAATGGGAATCGATATTCTCAACCCCATCCAAACCTCGGCGGGCAAAATGTCCAATTTGCCTGAACTCAAAAAACAGTTCGGCAAAGACCTGATCTTCTGCGGCGCCATCGACACTCACCGAGTCCTGCCATTTGGCACACCAAATGAAGTCCGTGCTGAAGTGAAACGCATTATCGAATTGCTCGGCGAAGACGGCGGCTACATGCTTTCCTCCGTCCACACCGTGCTCGAAGATGTACCCCCCGAGAACATTCTCGCCATGGTAGATGCGGTAGAGGAATTCGGCTGGTATTAGAATAGGGGCTATGACTCTCCTCCCCGATTTTTTACAGGAACTCAAACCCCGCTTCATCGGCGACCTTCGGCTTGATTCTGCCTCCAAAGTTTTATACTCCACTGACGCTTCAGCCTACCAGATCGAGCCGTTGGGCGTTGCGATCCCCAAAACGCAAGACGACTTGCATGCCGCCGTTGAACTTGCAGCCAAATACAAGATCCCGATTCTCCCGCGAGGCTCGGGGTCTTCGCTTGCTGGGCAAGCCATCGGGCAGGCATTGATTTTGGATTGTTCCCGCTGTCTCGATTCCATTATCGAGATCAAT
Organism: Chloroflexota bacterium; assembly: GCA_016875755.1. Taxonomy (GTDB): domain Bacteria; phylum Chloroflexota; class Anaerolineae; order Anaerolineales; family Villigracilaceae; genus Villigracilis. The sequence goes on along the minus strand of VGOX01000240.1, from coordinate 2,755 downwards.
CCCGAAACCCATTCTGCAGCTGTAGAGCCTGGCGTGGTGCTGGCGAATCTCAATCGCGCCGCCGCCAAACACGGGCTAATGTTTGGCCCCGACCCCGCCTCTGCAGAACGCGCCACCATGGGCGGCGTGATCGGCAACAACGCCACGGGCGCACACTCGATTCTGTACGGCATGTCCGCAGATCATTTGCTTGAAGCGGATGTGATTCTAGGGGATGGGAGTTTAGGTGTATGGGGAATAGTGAATAGTAGGCAGTTATCAGTGAGCAGCAGGCAATTGGAAATTGTTTCTGTTGTGAATGAAATTCGTGGAAAATACGCGGATGCCATCAAACAAAACCACCCAAAATCATGGCGGAATTCCGCAGGCTATCGCCTCAATTACCTTTTGCCGTGGAGTCCATCCACGCCGCCGCAGTGGGATGCAAATGATTACGGTTTGTCTTCCACGGTCTATCGTCCGCGGTCTGCGGTCAATCTTGCCCCTCTACTTGCTGGGTCAGAAGGTACTCTCGCCGTCATTCGCCGCCTAAAAGTAAACCTTGTACCCAAACCAAAGCACACCATTCTTGGTATCTTGTCTTACGCCAGCATTGCCGAAGCCTGTGATGATGTGCCGCGTTTATTGGAACTGAACCCGAGTGCCGTGGAGTTAATTCCGCAATTGATTTTGCATAACGCCCGCAGCGTCCCAGCCTACGCCCGCCAAATGGGGTGGGTGGTTGGTGATCCTGCTGCAGTGTTGGTCGTGGAATTTAGCGGTGACCAGCCTTCGGCGTTGAAAGACCGTGTTGAACATTGCCGAAGCGAGGCGGCGCGTCGTCTCGGAGATGTGCTGACCATTGCTGAAACTCCCGAAGATCAGGCCCGCATTTGGAACATCCGCAAGGTAGGGTTAGGAATTTTGGACTCGCGCCCGATGTTTGCGCGGCCGATAGCTTTCATTGAGGACTGCGCCATTCCCGTTGAAAACCTTGGCAATTTTGTACGCGAGGTGGAACGAATTCTCGCTGCACAGGGCACGTTTGGCGGCATTTATGCACACGCCTCGGCGGGATGTTTACACATTCGCCCAGTGTTGGATCTGCAACATGGTGAAGGTGTACGCGCCATGCGTAGTATTGCTGAACAGGTCTTCTCGTTGACCATGTCCTTGGGCGGCGCGATGAGCAGTGAACATGGTGATGGCATTGCACGCGGCGAATTCATCGAGCGCACATATGGAAAAGAAGTCACTGATGTCATGCGCTTGTTGAAGAACGCTGCTGACCCGCATAATATTCTCAACCCGAAAAAATTATTCGATGCTCCGCGTATGGATACAAACCTGCGCTACGGTGAAACCTATCAGGCAAACACATGGACGCCCGTCCTGCATTTCGAGCATGAGAATGGGCTGGCAGGCGCGATCGAATCATGCAACGGGCAGGGTGTGTGCCGCAAAGGTACAGGCGTAATGTGCCCGTCGTTTCAAGCCACACGCGACGAAGCCTTCAGCACACGCGGACGCGCGAATCTGTTGCGGGCGCTCATCGCCCAACCGCAGACCGCAGACCGCGGACAATTGATGGCCAATGGTCTATCGTCCGCGGTCTATGAAGCCCTCGACCTTTGCCTCGCCTGCAAGGGTTGCACCTCCGAATGCCCCAGCGGCGTGGACATGCCCAAACTCAAATACGAATTCATGAATCAATATTACAAGTCGCACCGCCGTCCGCTGCGTGATTATTTGTTTGGATATTTTCATGTCGTTGCGAAGTTGCTGCGTCCCGTTGCTCCGCTGGCAAATCTAATTATGGGAACGACTTGGTCGCGGACGTTGATCGCCCGCGCACTTGGAATTGCGGAACAACGTCCGTTTCCCCGCTTTTCATCGCCGCGCCTCAAACCTACGGGGATGGCTGGTCATTCCAAGTCAGTTATTTTTCTCTCGGACGTTTTTTCTCACTATATCGAACCCGAAGTGGAAGATGCCGCAATGTTCATTTTGAACAAACTTGGCTATGACGTAAAAATACTTCCCATCATCGGCGCGGGCGCGTCCCTGCTTTCGAAGGGATTTTTAGATGCCGCACAGCGGCACGCAGAAAAAGTTTTGAGCGAAATAAAAAGATTGGATGGTGGAGCAGGCATCCCCGTAGTTGGATGCGAGCCGCCTGAAGTGTATTGTTTCAAGCATGAATATGAGTCCCTGTTGCCGAGGCGACGCGAGGAAATCCGATCCATCAAAGAGCGGGTTTGGTTATTGGACGAATTTATTTTGCGCGTAGCCAATTTTGAGTATTTGCCCCATCATGAGATAACCGAAAAAATCACCCTCCACCCGCATTGCCACCACCGCGCCGAAACACCCGCAGACGATGGCTTGCCTTCGGGTGTTTCGGCAACCGTGGAGATGCTCAAACTCTTTGGCTTCGATGCAGACGTGATCGATGCGGGTTGTTGCGGTATGGCGGGTACGTTCGGGTATGATGCCGAGCATTACGAATTATCAATGAAAGTGGGGGAGCGGCTTTTTAATTCAGAAATCAGAAATCAGAATTCTGAAATTGTGAGTTCGGGCGCAGCGTGCCGTATGCAGATCCAACAAGGGACTGGGTTGGAGGCGCGGCATCCGCTGGTGTTGGTGCGGGACGCGATGAGGGTGCGGGCGTGATATAATCAATTTATCATTTCCACCCAGGATCGACGGGTTCCAACTGCCAGTCCTCATTGCAGGATTGGCAGTTTTCTTTTCCCATTAAGGAGACAAATAT
>VGOX01000239.1 GCA_016875755.1 Chloroflexota bacterium | reverse complement strand
TGAATGTAACGGTGAACAGGTTCGCTTGTCCTTCAACTTCGAAACCACCACCTCCCCGATCCGCATTGATATTGCCACCGCTGCCCAGGCTGACCTTGCCAAGATCGGTGTTGAATTCACCCCGATCCACACTCCTGCCGGTACCTTCTTCGGTCAGTATGTTGACGGCGGTCCTCTGACCACCGGTAACTACGATATGGGTGGCTATACCACTGGCTTCTACCCGGATCCCTACACCAACAGCTACAAGTGTGAAGAGATCCCAACCGCCGAGAACCCCAGCGGTAACAACTGGTACCACCTGTGCGATCCCGCGCTCTCCGACCTGATCGAGTCCTCACTCGCCACGGTTGATCCCGCGGAACGCAAGGCGATCCTCGACGAAGCTCAGGCTTACATTGCCGAGAACTACTATGTGATCATGATGTATGCCCGCGCCAATGTGATGGGCTCCACCCCGCGCTTCCAGTTTGGCGCATCGGGCGGCGACTCCCACATGTTCTGGCAGGCTGAAACCTGGGACGTCACTGAGTAAATTGTAAGTTGCAAGATTGATGTAAAAAACGAGAGGCAGGGCAACCCTGCCTCTCGAACAAGATTGCGCGCGCAGTACAGCAAGAAGTATTTGTGCAGTTTATTGCTGGAGGCTCTCTCATGTGGACTTATATTCTAAGGCGTTCGTTTCAGGCGCTTTTCACCCTGCTTATCATTACCGTACTTTGTTTTTTGCTTACCCGATATTCGGGAGACCCCCTCGCGCAATATGCCGCCAATCCGCGTATGAGCGCGGAAGATAAAGAAGCCCTGAAAGAACGTTTGGGGCTGAACGACCCGCTCTATGTCCAATACTTTAAGTGGCTGGGGCTTGCAGTTCAAGGGGATTTGGGAAATTCCTTCTTTGCCCGTCAGCCTGTCAGCGAGATGATCGGGCAACGGCTCCCCAATACCCTGATCCTGATGTTTACGGCCGAAGTAATTACCATTTCCCTTGCGTTGACGCTTGGCATCATATCGGCTGTGAAACAATATACCTGGGTGGATAATGTAATCACGACGTTTTCATTTATTGGGTTTTCGATGCCCATCTTTTTCAGTGCGCTTGGGTTGCTGCTCATCTTTGCAGTGCAGTTCAAGGCGTGGGGGTTGCCATATCTTCCAACGGGGGCTTCTGTTTGGGATAAAAGCGACCCGGTGGAATACATCAAAAACCTGATCCTGCCGGTTTCTGCGCTTGCCCTGATTCAGACTGCGGGGTATTCCCGCTTCGTGCGCACCAGCATTCTGGAAGTCCTTGGGCAGGATTACATCCGAACCGCCCGAGCCAAGGGACTCACCAGTCGCGGCGTCCTTTTCAAGCACGCGCTCCGCAATGCAGCCTTGCCGTTGGTGACCATCGTCGGGCTGGATATCCCCTTCCTTCTTGGGGGCGCCATTGTTACAGAGTCGATCTTCTCCTGGCCCGGCATGGGACGCCTATTCTGGGAGTATGCCCAGCGGAGCGACTATCCCGTGGTGTTGGGTATTCTATTGATCATTTCCACCGCAGTCGTTGTTCTAACCATTGTTACAGACGTAATCTATACGTTTGTTGACCCCCGCATCAAACTCGGATAACGGAGCATATTTTATGGCAACTGACACCATCTCCACAGATATCCCTGCCATTGGGTTGGAAACGAACCAAAATCCGCATACTCCCGGGCAGTTGATCTGGAGGCGTTTTCGGAAACACCGTATGGCTGTTATGGGCATGATCGGCTTCGGGCTTTTGCTTCTCTTCGTTGTGGGAGGCTCCTATTTCGTTAGCGAAGAGCGCGCCAATGCAGTTGACCTGCAAGCCCGCCTGAGCCCTCCCTCTTCCCAATATTGGATGGGAACGGATAGCACAGGACGTGACATTTTTGCGCGTATGATCTATGGCGGGCAAATGTCCCTGATCGTAGGCGGTACTGCCGTGATGATTTCTGTAACGCTGGGGACATTGATCGGCGGGCTGTCTGGCTACTTTGGCGGCTGGCTGGATGCGATCCTGATGCGTTTCACTGAGGCGATGCTTTCCATCCCCCAGCTTTTTCTTTTAATCGTGCTCGGAAAATTTGTTGGCAGGAATATGAGTGACGTCACAATTCTTGGCAAGACCGTTAGCTCCAGCGTCTTCATAGTCATCTTCGTGATCGGGCTGACCTCATGGATGTTTCTTGCCCGTATTGTGCGCGCCAATGTGCTTTCGCTCAAGGAGATGGATTACGTTGCCGTCTCCAAATCGCTGGGTTCCAGCAATCTGCGCACATTTTTCCGCCACCTGATTCCCAACACAATGGGCGTGATCATCGTCTCGTCCACGCTGGGGCTGGCTGGCGCGATTCTCTCCGAAGCTTATGTTTCCTTCCTCGGTCTGGGCATTCAACCGCCCACCGCCTCATGGGGCAACATGTTAACCGCCGCGCAGACGTTCGTCCAACAGGGGTCATGGTGGATGTGGGTATTCCCCAGCGTATTCATTGTGATTACCATTCTCTGTGTAAACCTGGTAGGCGACGGTTTACGCGACGCGTTCGACCCGCGAAGTTCACGCCATTTGTAAATTACCCCATCAAGAAGAAAGAACAACGCGCATCCACATGGATGGGCGTTGTTGATTTAACGAAACATTCCCCACGCCGCCAACAAGCCGAAGACAATCGCCACCACGCCCGAAGCCGTCAACACATCCCGTGATTCGCGCTCATCTTCCAAATATAGTTCCGGCGGCATCCCTGCCACCTTCCAAAGCGGACTGGCAAGCAAGGCGAAGAGCGCACCGCCCAGCAGACCGCCGATATGCCCCCAATTATCAATACCAGGTGACATACCGATGAACAAATTGATGGCGATAATGAAGACGGTGCTCCCAATGGCGCTGCGTGCCTGCGCGCCAAACAGTTCGCGGTTCTGATAAAAGAAAACAGCCTGCGCGCCGATCAACCCAAATACCGCAGTGGATGCGCCAACCGAGTAACTTCCCTCACCTGTGAACAAAAACGAGAAAACATTCCCTGCAAACCCGCTGAGAAAATACAGCAGCACAAACCTGCCATGCCCCATTTGTTGTTCCAAAAAGGAACCAATATTGAAGAGCGCATACATATTGAAGAAAATATGAGCCACTGAGCCATGCAGAAAGACAGGGGTAATGAACCGCCACAATTCACCAGCTCGAAGTCCGCTGTTGATGCGCGCGCCGTACACTTCCAGCCAGCCGATATCGTAGATGGCATAACCCCAGATCGCCACGCTTAACATTTGCAGCAAATACATTGCCACCGTAACGCCGATCAAAACGAAGGTCACCGTGGTTGGCGTGGAAGGCATCCGCACATAGACAGGCTGGGGGGTGGTGGGGGCAGGTTCCACGTCTTCGGGGAAGGAGGCGGGGTATTGGTTCACAAATCCACCTGTCGTTGATGCACGCGCAAATGTTCCGCGTTGATGATGGCACGCACTTTTTCCACCGTATCATCCAGATGAAAATCCTGGTTGACGATCACATAATCGAATGCGTCGAGCCGCTGGAATTCCTTGCGGGCGGTGGCAATGCGCAACGCAAGCGAATCCGCTGACTCGGTTTTGCGTTCGCGCAGGCGCTTCTCCAGTTCCTCCTCGCTTTCACAGGTGAGGAAGATCAGCAGCGCGTTCGGCGCAAGTTTTCGCACCGTCTCCGCGCCCTGCACATCGATGCGCATGATCACATCCTGTCCGCTGGCAAAGGCATCGCGCACCTGCGCCTTCGGGATGCCCTTGTAATCGCCATAGACGATCGCATATTCGATCAACTCGTTCTCATCGATCATGCGGGCGAATTCCTCTTTCGACACAAAAAGATAATCCCTGCCATGCACTTCATTTTCGCGGCGGTCACGTGTGGTAGCAGTGACAACAAAATGGAATGGAAAACCACGCTCCTTCATGCGCTGGACAACAGAATCCTTGCCAACACCCGAAGGCCCAGAAATGACGATCAAAAGTGGATTGGGCTGGTTGAGTTTAAATGAATTGGACATCCATGTATTTTACCAAAGAGACGCTGCGCCTCTTTCCACCTGTGGGCTTGATTCGGTTAAAATAAGCATATGCCTACCTACGACTTCATCTGCAATGCCTGCCAGCAACGCTTTGACCTGTTCATGACCTTCAGCGAATATGGTACGAAGCCTGTAAATTGCCCGCATTGCGGAAGCAAAGACGTCCGCCGCCGCATGACAAAGGTACGCATCGCCAGATCGGAAGACAGCCGCATGGAAAGCATGGCAAACGGGATCACCTCGCTGGATGCGCTGGAGAACGACCCGCAGGCACTCGGCAAAATGATGCGGCAAATGGGCAACGAAATGGGGGAAGATCTGCCCACAGAGTTCAACGAAGTAGTGGATCGGCTTGAGGCTGGGCAAAGCCCGGCAGAGATCGAAGCCTCAATCCCTAATTTGGACACCGACAGTCCGAATAGTGTATAATTTGTCTATTCATCCCCCACTGTACTATCATAAACATCGTATCCTCTCAAAAATTCGGGGGGGGAGAGTCTCTCAAGCCCAGGAGCCACTGAGGTTGAGTTCATGAGCGCGCTTTGTCACCAGAAGGGACATGGGTGGGA
>VGOX01000238.1 GCA_016875755.1 Chloroflexota bacterium | reverse complement strand
TCGCAAAAATGGTGTCAAGGCTCTTTCCGCTTTGCGCCTTGCCTTTACAGGTTCTCCTTTCTTGCCCGATTTTGTCGCTCCGCTACCCTGAGTAGTTACCCAAAATCATTCATTTCCCAGCGTACAAATCGCTGTAGACATTTTTCGATAAAACCCCGTTTATGGGGCGAGCACAATCTCACTATTGGCGCGGGCGGCGGCAAGCCAGTTCTTCAACGCCAGTTCCTGCATGGTCAGCAGCGCATCAGGTGAAAGCGGATGCACTGCACGGTCGATGGCTTTGAAAATATGAAAGCCCGCATCCGTGGCAATAATTCCGCTTACATCACCAGCCTGCAGCGCAAAAACCGCTTCATCTGCCTTGGCGTCGAGCAGGTATCCCTGCGGAACCCAACCCAATTCTCCGCGCGTTACGGGGTCATAGACCGCCGCCACTGCATCAAAATCTTCGCCAGTGCCAAGGCGTGCCAATGCAGCCTGCGCATTCGTCTCATTATAGGTCAAAATCTGCCGCAGATGGATTTGCTCCATCGTCAACGGCACACTCGCAATGATTTTGTCACGCATCCAGGCTGCTTCAACAGAACGTTTCAAGGCAATGCGGAAGGAAGCATCGTCATACCCGTTCGCAGACTGCCATGCGGATAAAGCCTCCGCGCCGCCAACATCCGCTGCCAGCGCATCGATTCGTACCTGGAGGTCTGCTTCCGTTATATTGAAATTTTCCTCCCTTGCGGCCTGACTCAGCAATACCTGCGCGATCAAGTCTTCCAACACAATGCGATTCGCATCCTCGTCAGAGACGGTGTTGCCAAGCGCAGTCTGTGCGGTTTTGTAACGCGCCAGTTCCGCCTGAAATTCTGCAACAGTGACATACTCACCATTGACGATTGCCGCCGAAGGCGGCGGAGTGGCAGTCGGAGGCTCAGGCGTGAAAACAGGCTCGGTGGGTGTGGCAGTTCCGCCCGTAGTGGACGAAGCGCAGGCGGTTATCCCCACAGCGAGGAGCAAAATTAGAATAATCCGTTTGAAAGGCATCGGCAAAATTATACCCGCTCGGGCAGAAATAAAAGTAGGGACACGGCAGCGCCGTGTCCCTACAAATTTGTGGAGAATGGACTGGATTAGTAATCCATGCCGCCCATGCCGCCAGGAGGCATGGCAGGAGCGTTTTCCTTGGCGGGCACGTCGGTGATCAACACATCGGTGGTGAGGATCATCGCGGCGATGGAAGCGGCGTTTTCGAGCGCGCCACGCACCACCTTGACAGGATCGATCACACCAGCCTTGATCATGTCGGTGTATTCGCCGGTGAGGACGTTGAAGCCGATGTTGACGTTCTTCTTCTCGGCAGCGGTGCGGCGGACGGTGTCGATGATGACGGAACCATCCTGACCAGCATTGGAAGCCAGTTTGCGGATCGGGGCTTCGAGTGCCTTCTTGACGATGTTGATGCCGACCTTGATCTCTTCGTTCTCGTCTTCGGCGTGCTGCTTGGCAAGCTTATCGAGCTTGTTGGCGGCGTTGATGAGGGAAATTTCACCACCAGGGACGATACCTTCTTCCACTGCGGCGCGCGCGGCGGAAAGAGCGTCTTCAACGCGGTGCTTCTTTTCCTTCATTTCAGTTTCGGTCGCGGCGCCCACACGGATGATGGCAACACCACCGCTGAGCTTGGCGAGACGTTCCTGAAGTTTTTCCTTGTCGTAGTCGCTGGTGCTCTTGTCGATCTCGATGCGGATTTCCTTGACACGGCCTTCGATATCGCCCTTCTTGCCCTTGCCGCCGATGACGGTGGTGTTTTCCTTGTCGGAAACGACCTTCTCAGCGCGGCCAAGGTCCTGCACAGTGGCGGATTCGAGCTTGCGGCCCGTTTCTTCAGAGATGACCTGTCCACCGGTGAGGACGGCGATGTCCTGCAGCATGGCCTTGCGGCGATCACCAAAGCCAGGAGCCTTGATGGCGAGCACGTTCAGCATGCCGCGGATCTTGTTGAGGATCAGGGTGGCGAGAGCTTCACCGTCCACATCTTCAGCGATGATGACGAGTTCGCGCTTGCCAAGCTGGACAAGTTTCTCGAGCAAAGGAACAATGTCCTGAGCAGCAGAGATCTTCTTGTCATAGATCAAGACATACGCGTCGCTGATCTGGGCTTCCATCTGGTCGCCGTTGGTGATGAAGTAGGGGGAGAGATAACCGCGGTCGAATTGCATACCTTCGACATATTCGGTTTCGAACTGCATGGTCTTCGATTCTTCGACCGTGATAACGCCGTCTTTACCGACCTTGTCCATCACGTCCGCGATCAACTGACCAACTTCTTCGTCTGCCGCAGAGTTGGTGGCGACAGAGGCAATTTCTTCCTTGGTGTCGATCTTGGTGGAGTTCTTCTTGAGCTCGGTCACGATGGTCTCGGTGGCGAGTTCGATACCGCGCTTGAGCAACATCGGGTTGTAACCAGCTTCGAGAGCCTTCAAACCTTCGGTCACGATAGCGTAAGCCAAAACAGTCGAGGTGGTGGTGCCGTCACCAGCGATGTCATTGGTCTTCTGAGCGGCTTCCTTGAGGAGCTGGGCGCCCATGTTCTCGAAAGGATCTTCGAGCTCGATTTCCTTCGCAACGGAAACACCGTCATGCGTGATGGTGGGGGAGCCGAATTTGCGGTCAATTGCCACATTGCGGCCTTTGGGGCCGAGGGTTGCAGAAACAGCGTTCGCAACAACGGTCATGCCGTTCTTGAGTTTGCGGCGGGCATCTTCTGAAAATACAATTTGTTTAGCAGCCATAGTTCACTTCCTGTTTAGTATATTCTGTCATTGCGAGGAGGGCGACAGCCCGACGAAGCAATCGTAGAGACCGCTTCATCGCCGCGCATCTCGCAGCGATGGGTTTTAGCCGACGATGCCGAGAATATCGCTCTCGCGCAGGATGAGCAGCTTCTTGCCATCCATCTTCACTTCGGTGCCGGAGTACTTGGCGAAGAGCACAATGTCGCCAACTTTCACATCCAGGGCAATGCGTTCGCCCTTGTCGTTGCGGTCACCAGGACCCGCAGCCAGAATCTTGCCCTGCTGTGGTTTTTCCTTCGCGGTTTCAGGAAGAACGATACCGCTGGCGGTCACTTCTTCCTGTTCGACGGGTTCCACAAGCACGCGGCCGCCCAAAGGTTTAAACGAGATTTTTGCCATTTCTTGCCTCCATATAAGAGTTTTTGAATTTTGGGATAAGCACAATATTTTAGCACTCAACTCACGCGAGTGCTAATGGCTATCTTACACAGTTGGAGAGGCAAAGTCAAGGGGAAATGTAAAAATTCTTACAAAACTCTGACAGGAAATACCCCCGCCTCCTGCTGGACCTGAAACTGGTCTGCCAACGCAACCATCCCCCACGCCGACAAATTTACGGCATCGCTGTCGGAGCAGTGTCCACGCCTGAATTTGCTCCCACATCGAACGCGCAGATCGTCCGCACAACCGCCATATCGGCGGCAATATTCGGGTCGCTTATATATTCCGAAGCTTCGACAATATCTGCAATCGCCAGCGCCTCACTACAATAGCTAACTTTCGGCGTACTCAACGCCGCCAACTCGGAGGCGTAAATGTCATAGTAATACACGGTACTTTGCGAGAGCGGCAACCCTGTCACTTCGGCAGGCGTGTCATTGGGACCGCACCCCCCGCGTCCGTCGCAGGATTCTTCTGCTGTACAGCCACGCACAGCACATTTGAACGCCAGAATGCCCGTCTCGTAGTTACGGTTCTTGTGATACAGAACACCCAACTCGCCATAGAACACCGCATTATCAGGCTGGAACTCGATCGTCTTCTGCACATTACGGATGGCAATGAAGAACTCACCCATCTGCGAATACGTCCTTGCAATGGACAGGTATGGAGTCGGGTCTTGCACGCCCAATTGCTGATTGATACGGGCGGTCTGCGCGAAATACTCCAGCGACTTCTCATATAACTGACGCTGCACTTCCTCGTTCGGGCTTTCAAACGCGAGGCGGCGATACCCCGCACCGGCGCGCAGGTAAAGGAATGTTAGGTTCGGCGTGATCGCAATGGCACGGTCATAGGCTTGAATGGCAAGCGCATACTCCCCGAGAGACTCCAACACATAAGCATGCACACGATGCACATCCATCAGGGACGGGTCGCGTTGCCACGCCTGATCAATGGTCTGTTGGGCTTGTGTCCATTTTTGCTGATCGACCAGCACCTCGGCATAGAACGCCAATGCGAGCGTATTGGTATTATCCAACTGCAGGGCGCGGACAGCCTCCTGCTCCGATTTGGTCAACAGGGCTTGCGCCTCGCGGTTATCCGAAATATAGGATGCCTTCCAATTCAACGCGAAGGAATACATGGCGTGGGCATAGCTATTATCGGGGTTCACTTCGATGGCTTTTTCAGCGGACTCGATCGCCTCATCCAAACGGGCGAGGATGTCTGTCTGACGGACGAGCAGCGCGGTGGAATAGGTCTGGATGCGCGACAATTGCGCCAGAACATCGGCATTGGTTGGGTCTACGCGTGCGGCTTCGTTGTAGGCGATGATGGCGGCGTCCAATTGACCTGCGGTGAAATGCGCGTCACCTTCGAGGGTATAGGATGTGGCAAAGCG
>VGOX01000237.1 GCA_016875755.1 Chloroflexota bacterium | reverse complement strand
TGGCAGATATAAAAACCTTCAACAGCAACACAAAAGAATTCTGGGCCAATTTCTCAAAACGGCGTTTGGTGGCGCTTGGGTTCAGCAAACAGCAAGCTGCCGAACTCGCCCCCGATGTTTCAGCACACATGGGAATAAATTACAAACCCGAGGTCTACATCCCCGAAGAAGTGCCGCTGATCCTCACTTCATTAAAGGAAGCAGGCTACACCCTCGGCGTCGTCTCCAACCGCGACGAACCCTTTCACGAAGAACTCAAAGAGCTAAAACTCGCTTCCTACTTTGAATTTTCACTGGCAGGCGGCGAAGTGCAATCCTTCAAACCTGATACACGCATCTTTCAAAGAGGATTGGAACTGGCGAATGCCGCAGCGCATGAGGCTCTCTACATCGGAGACAATTACTACGCAGACATCGTCGGCTCGTTTCGCGCCGGGCTGACGCCTGTTCTCTACGACCCGAACACGCTCTTCCCCGAAGCAGGGTGCGCTGTCATTCAATCCTTCACCGACCTGCCCGGCCTCTTGCAATAAGAGCCTGTTACAGCAAGACCATAAAATACCGCGAATCGTTTTCGCGGTATTCGCGTTAAAATGGGTACGAATAAAAAGGAGACCTCCATGGCTTGGGAACAGAAAATCATGCGCATCGTGCGCGTGCGAAACTCACAGAAAAAAGGCATCCTCGCAAAATTACTGACCGCCATCGCCGAAGCGGGCGGGAACACCGGCAGCATCGTCCTCCTGACCGAAACCTCGCAGCACGTGGTGCGTGATATCACCGTCACCGCTGAAGATGAAAAAAGCCTCACCGCCGTGCTTGCTGCAATGGAAGTCAACGAAGGCACAAAGATCATCGAAGTACGCGATGAAGTGCTGGAACTGCACCAAAAAGGCAAGATCGCCATCCGTTCGCGCTACCCCATCGAATCATTGACCACGCTGCGGCGTGTTTATACGCCTGGCGTGGCGGAAGTCTGTCTGCGTATCGCCAAAGATCCGTCACAGGCGCGGTTGTATACGAGCATCAGCCACATGGTTGCCATAGTCACAGATGGGACGGCAGTGCTGGGGCTGGGCGATATTGGCGCGGTGGCAGGCATGCCCGTCATGGAAGGCAAAGCCATGCTCATGGAAACATTGGTGGGGCTTTCGGGCATTCCCATTTTGCTAAATACCAAAGACCCTGACGAGATCGTGCGCACCGTCGCTGCCATTGCCCCAACCTTTGCCGCCATTCAACTGGAGGATATTTCCGCGCCGCGCTGTTTCGAGATCGAAGAACGCCTGCAAGGCATGCTGGATATCCCCGTAATGCACGATGACCAACATGGGACTGCCGTTGTTTGCACGGCGGCATTGATGGTCGCCACCCGTCAAACAGGCACAGACTTGAACAAGGCTGTCATCGGGCAGATCGGGCTTGGAGCGGCTGGGCATGCCATCGGTCAGATGATGATGCGTCTGACCGGCAACCCCGTCTATGGCGCGGATCTGAGTCCCGAGGCATTGAGTCGCTTTGAAACCGCTGGCGGAAAGAAATCCAATTTGAAAGAAATCATGGAGAAATGCGACATTGTGGTTGCAACAACAGGTGCGCCTAATTTGATCAAGCCTGAAATGGTACGCAAGGGCCAGATCATTCTCGCGCTTTCGAACCCGAACGCTGAAATTGACCCTGATGTGGCAATGGAACGCGGCGCAGCATTCGCAGCGGATGGCAAGTCTGTGAATAACGTGCTCGGTTTTCCCGGCATCTTCCGCGGAGCAGTGGATTCGAATGCGCCGCGCATCACCCATGAAATGTATCTTGCTGCCGCCAAAACCATCGCCGACATGACCCCGCCCGGCGAGTTGGTTCCCAGCCCGCTCGATAAAAAAGTGTGTCACGCTGTCGCCCGCGCCGTGGCTGAGATGGCGATCAAGCAAGGCATTGCCCGCGCAGATTATGTGCCGTATGTGGAAGAGTAGACGATCTACCATTGACGATGGACCATAAAAAAGCGACGCGCTTTTTGGCGCGTCGCTTTTTACTTATTTCTTATTACTCGTTACTCGCCCCTTATGCCCATTCTTATGTAATACCTCTTTCAATGTCGTACCAAGCCGCGTGATCCCTTCGCGGATGTTATCAGGGTTCGAGAACGAGAAATTGAGACGCATCGTATTTGCCCCGCCGCCCGTCGGGTGGAAGGCTGCGCCGGGCACAAATGCCACTTTGCGTTCAATGGCGATCTTCAACACTTCTGCTGCATCCATGCCTTCGGGCATCATGCCCCACAGGAACATGCCGCCCTGCGGTTTGGTCCAGCGCATTTCGGGCGGGAACACTTCATCCATCATTTCGAGCATCACGTCACGGCGTTCCTTATATGTGGCGCGAATAACTTTGACATGCTCATCCAAAAATCCGCCTTTGGCAACTTCGTAGGCGACATGCTGGTTGAATGACGAAGTGTGCAGGTCGGCGGCTTGCTTGGTCATCACCAATTTGCGGATGACCTCCGGCGGTGCAACCACCCACGCAAGGCGCAAGCCCGGCGCAAGCAATTTCGAGAACGTGCTAAGGTAAATGACATTGCCGCTGTACTCGAGTTTGCCGTCATTGCGGAAGGTGTCATCCAGATACACGACCGAAGGCAGGTGCTCGCCGTCGTAGCGGAGTTGTCCGTACGGGTCGTCTTCGATGATCGGCACGCCGTACTGGTCTGCCAGAATCACCAGCCGTTTACGGCGTTCGAGGCTCATGGTCGAACCAGAGGGGTTCTGGAAGTTCGGGAGCACGTAAATAAATTTCGGTCCGATGCGAAGCGTTTTTTCCAGTTCGTCCACGATCATGCCGTGTTCATCCGACGGCACGGAAATATACTGCGCCCCATACGCATTCCACGCCTGCAGCGCGCCGAGATAGGTCGGCGACTCAACGATGATGTAATCACCGCGATTGATGAACAACCGTCCGATGAAATCCAGCGCCTGTTGCGACCCCGATGTGATCAAAATATTATCGGTGGTGATCGGCACACTATAACGCGCCGTATGCCGCGCGATCATCTCGCGCAAAGGTTTGTACCCCTCCGTGGTGCTGTATTGCAGCGCCTGCGCGCCTTGCTCGCTTAACACGCGGTTACAAGCATCTTGAAATTCCTTCACCGGAAACACTTCCGGTGCGGGCAGCCCCCCCGCAAACGAAATAATATCGGGCTGTTCGGTCAGTTTCAGCAGCTCACGGATGACGGAACTCCCCATACGTTGCATTCGGTGCGCATACCGATACTCCCACGGTGTTTGCATGTTTACTCCTTGAAATAGAGATGAAAAAAGCCTGACAGTTACACTCGTACCCATCAGGCTCACTGACTCATGGCAGAAAAACGCCGAAGAGATGTCGTGCCAGAAATCTTATTATCATGGCACCTTTATCTTACCCACTTTTCTCGGCAGGCGCAACTGAATAAAGTAACTGGTAATCACATGAAAGGTGTGACAAATTTCCCTGAAACCCCTTATCAGTAGACAAAAATCCGCCTCCAACCTGACTTGGGCATGATTCACCGCTTCAACATGTGATACTCTGTAAAAGATACCAGATCATCCAGAAACGAAAATAGCATACACGGGTTCAAATTCTTGTATTCATCTGTTCTAAAACGGAGGTATGTATGGCAGGCAAAATTTTCGTTAGTTATTCGCGCCGTGAAGTGGGGTTTGCAGACGACCTTGTCCGAAATTTGGAGGAAAAAGGGTACTCCGTCTGGCTGGATTATCGCAATCTGGTACCGGGCACACCTTGGTTGGATCAAATTCACAAGGGCATCCATGATTCAGATGATATTTTGCTGGTGGTCTCCAAGGCTTCGTTGGCATCACAAAATGTAGAAGTGGAGTGGCGGAGCGTGTTGGAGCAAAAAAAAGCGCATCATCATGCTGATCTTCGAAGCTGTAGACCTGCCACCTGAACTCGAAAAATATGAGTGGGTCGATTTTCGCGGCAGCTACAAAGCCGGGCTGGAGGAGTTATTCTCACAACTGGAACAGCCCATTCAAGAAGAGCACCCCGTCCCGCAGACAGGGTTCAAAGTGCCGAGGGTTGTTTGGGTGGCGGCATTTTTCAGCGTAATTGTAGGGTTCTTTTCCCTATTTTCATTCTGGACACTCTTTATTCCCTGGCTGTTGGCGTTGCTCCCTTACCGCATCTTCAAGCGGGACTTCAACTTTATGCAGGTGCAGGCAGCCATCCTTTTGCTGCCATTTGCATTGTTCATAACGATCATAACCCTGCCCCAAGACCAGATAAATAGGTTGGACGGTCCGTTCTTTCTCAATTTTATTGTTGGCGGCATCCTTTTGTACATCCTGCGGTCACCAGCCATGCAGCGTTGGGGCAAGGAACAGGCAACCATGCCAAGATTTTCCAACCCCTACAAACCAAATAACCCCAACCCAGTGCCAGTTACCTTTTTCGTAGATCATGCCCCCGAAGACCGCAAGGTGGCGGATGAAATCACCCGTGTCTTGAAAAAATACGGGCATAACTCGTATCCTCTCAAAAATTCGGGGGGGGGAGAGTCTCTCAAGCCCAGGAGCCACTGAGGTTGAGTTCATGAGCGCGCTTTGTCACCAGAAGGGACATGGGT